>JBJMLU010000172.1:0-37992 GCA_045805145.1 Flavisolibacter sp.
ACCTATTGAAAGTGGCTTCATCTTTTGCGCAAAATTTTCCACAGACTTTTAGTATGGAAGTTTGGGGTGGTGCCACGTACGACGTATGCATGCGATTTCTTTTTGAAGATCCCTGGAAAAGATTACAGCTTCTAAGAAAAGCGATCCCGAATATTTTATTGCAGATGTTGCTCCGCGGTGCCAATGCCGTTGGATACAAATCTTATCCGGATAATCTGGTGGAATCATTCGTGGTAAAGAGTTGGGAAGAAGGTGTTGATCTTTTCAGGATTTTCGATTCGTTGAACTGGATGCCTAATATGCAAAAGAGCATAGAGGCTGTCAGAAAAAAAACAGGAGGCATTGCAGAAGTATGTATGTGCTACACAGGAGACATCCAGGATCCTTCAAGAACAAAATTCAATCTTCAATATTACAGGCAATTTGCAAAAGACATTGAGAACAGCGGAGCGCACGTTCTTGCCATTAAAGACATGAGTGGATTGCTTAAACCATGGGCAGCCCATGAACTGATTGGAGAACTGAAACAAACTATAAAGATTCCCATTCACCTGCATACGCACGATACCTCTTCACTTCAGGCAGCCACTTATCTCAAAGCCATCGAAGCAGGAGTGGATGTGGTAGATGTTTGTATGGGTTCGATGTCGGGACTCACGTCTCAGCCCAATTTCAATGCGCTGGTGGAAATGATGAAATTTCATCCGCGGGAAAATCATTATGATTCAGAAATTTTAAATCGTCATTCTTCTTATTGGGAAACAGTGCGGGAATTGTATTATCCGTTTGAGAGTGGAATGAAATCGGGAAGTGCAGAAGTATTTTATCATGAGATTCCGGGAGGTCAGTATTCCAACCTCAAACCGCAGGCAGAATCACTGGGACTTGGAGGAAAGATTGACGAAATAAAAAAAGCTTACAGGGAAGTAAACGATCTTTTCGGAGATCTGATCAAGGTCACTCCAAGTTCAAAAGTTGTTGGCGACATGGCGCTATTTATGGTGTCGAACAATCTCACCAAAGAAGATATCTGGAACAAGGGCGCCAGCCTCTCTTTTCCGGAATCAGTCATTTCACTTTTCAGGGGAGATATTGGCCAGCCTGTTGGTGGTTTTGATCCCCGTCTGCAAAAAATAATTCTCAAAGACCTTGTTCCATTTACTGACAGACCCAATGAACATCTGGAGCCGGTAAATTTTGAACTGGAGTGGGAAAAGCTAAAAGCAAAAACGGATCCTTCTGTGTCCTTCACCGATCTTTTATCCTGGCTGCTTTATCCAAAAGTTTTTGAAGAATTCTATCAGAAGAAAAAAGAATACGGCGAAGTCTGGCACATTCCCACCATCAATTTTTTTTATGGACTGAAACCCGATGAAGAAGTACTGATTGAAATTGCTAAGGGAAAAAGCATTCTGGTGCGATTGCTGACAATGAGTGAGCCGGATGAAGAAGGAAAAAGAAAAGTATTCATGCGACTGAACGGTCAAACAAGAATTATAGAAACGCAGGATCAGTCGGTGAAGATCGTAAGCAGGGAAAACAGAAAGGTGGAAAAAAATGATCCTTTGCAAATTGGTGCGCCGTTGCAGGGGAAACTTTCGCAGGTACTGGTAAAAGAAGGACAAACCATTTCGCGCAATCAACCACTTTTTGTGGTGGAAGCGATGAAAATGGAAACCACGATCGCCGCAAATGAAGAAGGAAAGGTGAAACGGATCATTCTCCCTGCCGGAACAATGGTGAAAGCGGATGATCTTATTCTGGAAATGGAAAAATAAAGCTGCTGGCTGTTAGCTGCTAGCTGATAGCTTTTCTTTATTGTAGCCTGCGGCAAGAGCAGGATTGAGTATAGTTAGTAAGTCGGCAAGCTGATTTGAATTCGAGGGGATTGCTTCGCTTCGCTCGCAATGACGTTAGTTGTAACGCTTACTACAGTTTCAAGTTGACCTTATAGTTGGGGCATAATACAGGCACTCCGAATTATAATGAAGTTCATATAACAACACAAGCACAGAAATTATAAATTACTCCGAAACCTGGAAACGTCATTGCGAGCGGAGCGAAGCAATCCCCTGGAATTTACTTTGATTAATCTCATTGCAACTATACTCAACCCTGCTCTCGCCGCAGGCTACAATAAAGAAGCTATCAGCTAAAAGCCATCAGCTATCAGCCCTCTAAGCTCTCAACTCAAAGCTCGCAGCTTCTTCCTTTCTCAGCGGCTTGATTCTTTGAAATACAAAAATAGTAATGAGCAACACCGCAAGAAGTATGAGAAATCCAACTATCGGCGGCAGGTCTTTGATGAAATATCCCAATGCCAGTACCAGCGCATGCACACCGCAGATTAGTTTTGCAGCGAAGCTATGGCTCCATCCGTTGTTGGTAAGCAGGTGATGAATATGATTCTTGTCGGGTGTAAACGGCGATTTCCCCTGCCAGATGCGAAGCGTAAATACCCGAAGCGTATCAAAAACCGGAATGGCAACAATGCTCAATCCAAACACCGGTACATGAGGCACTGCTACCTGTGGTCCCGAATTGATTTGGATCAGTTGAATGCACAACACGGCTGCTACAAATCCCAACACCAGTGATCCGGTATCGCCCATGAAGATGCGCGCAGGATTAAAATTATAGTACAGGAATCCAAGCAGTCCTCCGCCCAGCGCGAAAGCAATGATGGCATTGTTTACATCTCCCGATAATGTAAGAAAAAGTCCCAGCATTACAAGACTCATAAAACCAAGTCCTCCTGCGAGTCCATCAATTCCATCAATGAGGTTGAAAGCATTGGTGATGCCGGCAATGGCGAGTATGGTCAGGGTGTATTGTGCAGGAATGGGGAGTTCATGAATACCAAATAATCCGCCAAAGTCGGTGAGACGAACACCACTGAAAGCAATAAGCAGGGACACCGCCAGTTGAATGCCCAGTTTATAACGCGCCGATAAATTTCTCAGATCATCCATCACTCCAATGAGCAGGAGTACACCAACGGAAAAAAAGAAAGAGATGATAAATATGTCTCTTGAGAAACGGAACCAAAGCGCACAACCCATGATCATGCCCGCACAGGAAGCAATTCCACCCATGGTAGGAATGGGAGTAACATGTTCTTTGCGCTTGTCGGGATGGTCAAAAAGTTTGAATCGGTGAATGAGTTTGATCAGCGGAGGCATCACGATCATGGCCACTACAAAAGCCGTAACAAAAGCAAGAATGCCAAATTTATAATCGGAGAATTTGAGGTCAATCTGTAATAGGACTTGGATCATGTTAGTTCTAGCGAAAGCAAAATAAGTAATATTACTTACTCCTGCAATACATCAAAATGAAATAAGGGGAAATATGTAGGGGGAGTTGGTAGTTGATAGTTCATAGTTGGTGGTAGTTCAAAGAAGAAGGTCAAAGCTTTCCTGCGATCTATCAACTACCAACTCCTCTCCGGTGTTTTCATCATATTGGGAAAAGATTTTTCACCGGAATACTCTTGTGTTGAACAAGTATTTTTGTTCAAACAGCGACCATCAACTCCCTGGCGAACATATTGTCCCAACCAATTGAATACCTGAAGGGCGTGGGTCCTCAGCGCGCCGACCTCCTGAAAAAAGAACTGGCCATTTTCATTTACGCCGACCTGCTTCATCATTTTCCCTATCGCCATGTAGACAAAACCAGGATCACCCAGGTGATTGACCTCAATGCTGCTACCGAATTTGCGTTGGTACAGGGGAAACTCTGGTATTATGAAACCGTGGGCGAGCGAAGCGGAAAAAGGCTGATCGCCTATCTGAAAGATGAAACGGGCGTCATGGAACTAATTTGGTTCAAGGGACTGAACTGGATGGAAAAAATCCTGAAGCAGGATGAGACTTATCTGGCATTTGGCAGAATAAGTTTCTTCATGGGCAAGCCGCAGATCGTCCATCCCGAATTAGAATCACTGAAGTCGCAAACATCGGGTACAAAAAATTATCTGGAACCGATTTATCCCACAACAGAAAAATTAAAAACCAAAACACTCGGTGGCAGGCAAATCGGAAAACTCACAGAAGCGCTCTTTAACCTGCTCTCCGAAAAGGATCTTCCTGAAAACCTTCCCGAATCACTCCTTAATAAATTGCAATTGCTTCCCCGGTTCGAAGCATACAAACAAATTCATTTTCCACTCTCACCAGCATCTTATGAGCTGGCACTTCGTCGTCTGAAATTCGAAGAACTTTTTTTCTCACAGTTAAGACTGGCCATGGTGCGGTCGGAGCGGCACCGTAAATCAAAGGGTGTCGTTTTCGAAAAAGTGGGAGAGCTGTTTCATTCTTTTTATAAACATCATCTTCCTTTTGAACTAACTGCTGCGCAAAAAAGAGTGTTGAAGGAAATCAGAAATGATACTGCTGCGGGTCACCAGATGAACCGTCTTCTCCAGGGCGATGTGGGAAGTGGTAAAACCATTGTTGCCCTGCTGGCCATGCTCATTGCAGTGGACAATGGATATCAATGCTGCATTATGGCACCTACAGAAATTCTCGCGCAGCAACATTTTAATACCATCAGCGAATTATTGAAAAATATTCCGGTTGGATTGCATCTGCTCACCGGGTCAACTCCTGCAAGTGAACGAAAACATATTTTAGGCGACCTGGCTGAAGGAAGACTGAGTATGATCATTGGAACCCACGCTCTGATTGAAGAAGTGGTGAGGTTTCGCAACCTTGGTTTTGTAGTGATTGATGAACAGCATCGTTTTGGTGTGGCCCAGCGTGCATCGCTTTGGAAAAAGGCAGTAATCCCTCCGCATGTTCTGGTGATGACAGCCACCCCCATTCCGCGTACCCTTGCCATGACCGCTTATGGCGACCTGGATTACAGTATTATGGATGAATTACCACCAGGGCGGCAACCCGTGACCACGGTTCACCGTTATGATCATAGAAGAACTCAGGTCATGGATTTCATCCGTTCGGAAGTTGATGCAGGAAGGCAGGCATATATTATTTTTCCTTTAATTGAAGAAAGTGCAAAGTTGGATTATGAAAACCTGATGAGCGGATACGAGAATGTAAAAGCATTTTTCCCAGAGCCAAAATATTGGATCAGCATGGTGCATGGAAGGCAAAGTGCAGATCAGAAAGAAACCAATATGCAGCGGTTCGTCAGGGGCGATACACAGATCATGGTGGGCACAACAGTTGTAGAAGTAGGAGTGAATGTGCCAAACGCTACGGTGATGGTCATTGAAAATTCCGAAAAGTTCGGACTCTCACAACTCCATCAATTAAGGGGACGTGTAGGCAGGGGAAAAGACAAGAGTTACTGCATTTTACTGACCGGTTCTCAATTGGGAAACGATGCAAGGGAGAGGATCAAAATCATGACTGCCACCAACAATGGATTTGAGATCGCAGAAAAAGACCTTGAGTTGCGTGGTCCCGGCGATATTGAGGGAACAAGACAGAGTGGCACATTAAATCTTAAGCTGGCCGATCTGGTCAAAGACAAGATGATCCTGGACGCTGCAAAAAAGATTGCCGAACAACTGATTGAAGAGGACCCGGAACTGGAATCAGAAGAAAATTGGCGAATAAAACAATATTTAGTGTCATTACAGGGTAAAACTCCCTGGAGCCGCATTTCTTAACACTCGTTTGCACAACAATTTTTGCAATAATTAGTTTAACTTCAAAAAAGATTGAACCGCAAAAGCGCCATACTCTTTCTGCTATCCTGCCTCTATGGAATCATCACCCTGGGTCAGAATATTGAATTCGTTGAAAACAAAGGTCAATGGGATGACCGCGTGCGCTACATGGGACAGGTTTCCAATGGCGCATTTTTCATTCATAACGATGGCTTCACTGTTTTACAGCATGATTCCAAAGATTGGGAAAAGCTGCACCTGGCTACCCACGATCATAGCCTTAACGCAGAATCATTAAAAGGACAGGGCTTCATTGTTCACTCTCATGCTTATCGTGTCAATTTCCTCGACGCTAATGCAAAGGCGCAACTCATTGCTGACAAACCACTCAATTCATACAATAATTATTTCATAGGTGGAGACCCTTCCAAATGGGCGGGCGATTGCCGCATTTATCAGGGCGTTACGCTAAAGGATGTTTATCCCTTCGTGGATATTCGCTATTATTCCGACCAGGGCTCTATGAAATATGATCTGATTGTTCGTCCCGGAGGGCGCGTTTCCGATATTGCCATGAAATACGATGGAGCCGACAAGATCCAGGTGAAAGCCCGGGAACTGGTGATTGGAACTTCGGTAGGCGAACTGAAAGAACTGGAACCTTATACTTACCAATACAGTGAAAAAGGAAAAACTTCCGTCGCTGCGAAGTATAACGTCAAAGACAATGTGGTTCGCTTCGACATAAAAAATTATGATCCCAATTCCACATTGATCATTGATCCCACCCTTGTGTTTTGCTCGTTCACCGGAAGTCCCGCAGACAATTGGGGCTTCACCGCTACCTATGGTCCCGACGGCAGCATGTATGGAGGAGGAATTGTTTTCGATTCCGGATTCCCTGTTTCTACTGGTGCCTTTCAAACCAATTTTGGAGGGGGCGCAGGTGGATGTTTCGGAGGCAGAAATGATATCGGCATCATTAAGTTGAGTCCCGATGGAAGCAACCGGATGTTTGCTACCTATCTGGGTGGAGGCGGTTCGGAAATGCCGCATAGCCTCATTGTGGATGATAATGGCGAACTGATTGTAGCAGGACGAACCACTTCCGCTATGACAGGCCCGGGTGCCTATCCGGTGACCGCCCCAATGATCCAGTCTGCCGGTGCCGCCCTCGCAAATGCCCGTAGCGATTATGATATCGTGATCACAAAATTGAGCGCCAATGGCGACCGTTTGATCGGTTCCAGGAGGATCGGCGGATCAGGAGAAGACGGAGCCAATATCACTCCATGCGGAGGAAGCGGCGCCAATTCTCTACAACGCAATTATGGTGATGAGGCCAGAAGCGAAGTGAATCTTGATGCCGCTGGAAATATTTACCTGGCAGGATGCACTCAATCAGATAATTTCCCGATCGTTGGTGGTTTTCAGGCAACGAAAGCCGGCGCCCAGGATGCAGTGGTGATTAAATTCAATCCCGATCTTTCCAATCTTCTTTTCAGTACTTTTCTCGGTGGAACAGGAAATGATGCAGCCTATGTTCTTTCCATTAGTCCACTCACGGGGCAAATTTATGTGGCCGGCGGAACCGAGAGCACAAACCTTCCCGGATCCACAGCAGGCACGCTGGGAGCAATCAACAATGGAGCCATCGATGGATTTGTTTCCATCATCAGCGCCGATGGATCATCCATTCTTAAAACTACTTACGTTGGAACCGGCGCCAATGACCAGATCTATGGCATCCAGTTCGACCGCTTTGGTTTTCCTTATGTGATGGGTCAAACAACCGGTACCTGGCCCATTGTCAATGCCGCATGGAGCCAGCCCAAGGGAAAACAATTCATAGCTAAATTGCAAAAAGACCTTTCCGCCTATGTCTATTCCACCGTATTTGGAAAAGGCGAGGCTTCTCCTGATATTTCTCCTGTTGCTTTTCTGGTTGACCGCTGCGAGAATGTGTACGTTTCGGGTTGGGGCGGAAAAGTAGTTTCCAGTCTTAATTATCCAACAGCAGGCGTGTCCGGACTTCCGGTAACACCCGATGCATTGAAATCCACTCCCGATATCAACAACCAGTCCGGGCTGGGTGAAGACTTTTATTTCTTTGTTTTGAAAAAAGATGCTTCGGCACAACTGTACGGAAGTTTCTTCGGACAAAACAGTTCCACCATTGGCGACCATGTGGATGGAGGTACCAGCCGTTTCGACAAGAACGGAGTTATCTATGAGGCCATTTGCGCCAGTTGCAGCAACAACAGTCCTTTTCCAACTACTCCAGGTGCCTGGGCTACTTCCAAACCGCCTTCGGCCAATTGTAATCTTGCGCTTGTAAAAATAGCTTTCAACCTTGCTGGTGTTGGTTCCGGGGTAGAATCATTTATCCAGGGCGTTCCCAGGGATACTGCTGGTTGTGTACCGCTCACTGTTGATTTCAAAGACACGGCACTCGTCGCAAAAAGTTATGAATGGAATTTTGGAGATGGTTCACCACAGATCACGACAACCATTCCCAATGCCACACATACTTATACATTCACGGGAACCTTTAAAGTGATGCTGGTGGCCATTGATTCTTCTACCTGTAATATCCGCGATACTTCGTACACACATATTCGTGTAGGTGCTTCGAGAGCAACGCTGGACTTCACACCCAGAAAGCAGGGACCCTGTCAGCAGTTCCAGTATTTGTTTGAAAATAATTCGCAGGCCCCCATAGGCGTTCCCTTTGGCCTCAGTTCATTTACCTGGGATTTCGGTGACGGAACACCAAGAGTGAATGCAGGACCCGGTAATGTGAATCATACTTTTGCTTCTGCAGGGACCTATAACGTTAAACTGATCCTGCACGATACCAGCTATTGTAATTCACCCGACAGCATCGTCAAACAATTAAGGGTGGCTGCACTGGTCAAAGCGGGCTTCCAAACGCCGGTCAATGGTTGTGCTCCATACAACGCTGTTTTTGCCAATACCTCCCAGGCCGGTGAAAATTTCGTTTGGGATTTTGGCGATGGCGGAACTTCTACACAGATAAGTCCAATCCATCTCTATGCTGTACCAGGCACTTATACCATCAAGCTCGTTGCAACCGATACGGCCACCTGTAATAAAATAGACAGTACCAGTTTCACCATCACAGTTTATGGAAAACCTACAGCTGATTTTACAGCAGATCCTCAGCCACCTACTGTAAATACGTCCATATCATTTACCAATCTTTCCAGTACTGATGCCGTGCGTTTCAAATGGTTATTTGGCGACGGTGATACGCTTGTTGTAACCAACAGGGCTATAGTGCAGCACGAATACAATGCAACCAATACTTACAATGCCTGCCTCATTGCCATCAACCCTGCTGGTTGCGCCGATACTGCATGTAAACAGGTGAGGACTTTGATAGAGCCTGCAGTGGACGTGCCCACAGCATTTACACCGGGCAATGGAGGTGTCAACAGTGTTGTGTATGTGCGTGGCTTTGGAATTGCAAAGATGACATTTACAATATGGGCAAGATGGGGACAGAAAGTTTTTGAAACAAATGACAAGCATATAGGTTGGAATGGCAGATTCAATGGAAAACTGTTACCGATGGATGTTTATGCATACACACTGAGTGTAGAATTCACCGACGGAACGAAGACAACAAAGACAGGAGACATTACCTTAATTAGATAAAAAAAATTAGATGCAGCTGAAACATATATTGCTTGCGGCCTGTAGCCTGCCCATAGCACTGGTGTCTTTGGGGCAGGACCTGCATTTTTCACAGTTCTTCAATTCGCCAATTACAACCAATCCGGCGAATACAGGATTCATACCCGATGGTGACTATCGTTTGGGCATCAATTACCGCAACCAATGGTCATCGATCATGACGCTTCCCTATAAAACGATGAGCGCATTTGCCGACGCACAGATCATGAAAGATAAACTGGACAACGGTTGGATTGGACTGGGTGGTGTTATTCTTCGCGATGTAGCAGGAAGTGGCAATCTTACTTCAACCAAGGTATATGGTTCCATTGCCTATCACCAGATGCTGGGTTATTCCAGTTTGCTGAGTCTGGGATTCAATGCAGGATATGCCAATAAGCAGATCAACACTGCCAACCTTAAATTCCCCGACCAGTTTGACGGAAAATTTTTTGATAATAAACTGCCCACCGGCGTTTCCCTTGATCACAACAACGTTGGCTACCTTGACCTGCAAGTAGGTATGAACTATGCTTACTTCCCAACGGACAAGGTATATATCAACACAGGATTTTCGGTCCAGCATGTAAACAAACCGCGCGAATCATTTTTTGAAACAGCCGATGGTGAAGGAAGCCAGGTTCCCATGCGTTATATCGGTTTTCTCAATGGAAGTTTCAAGGTCAATGACCAGTGGATATTGAATCCCAATTTTTATTACACACGTCAGACCACGGTGTCCGATTTTATGGGTGGACTGAATGCGCATTACAATTTATCGGGCGATGGAAATTATCAAATGATCGGAGGTTTGTATTATCGTTACAAGGAAGCCATCATTCCCATGATTGGACTGGGATATAATGATTATGCATTTACATTCAGCTACGATGTAACAGTTTCCTCACTTGATAGTTACAATAATGGCCGCGGTGCCTTTGAGTTTTCACTGATCAAGCAGGGAATCATCAATCCCAATGGAAGAAGGATCACCCCCTGTCCAACGTTTAGAACTTATTAAAAAGAGAGGCTATTAGCTGATAGCTATTCGCTGATAGATGTGAAGTCAACCGGCAACCGTTTACCTCCGGCCACCAGTTTTGTCTTTTTATTGACGGACAGAGTTCATAGTTTTAACTATCAACCACCAACTACAAACTATCAACTATCCCCAAATGCCTTCATCGATTGATTTTCTGGAGACGTTCCGCAAAATTGTGGGCAGTGAATATGTGTTGGTAGATGAAGAAGATTTATCGCGTTACGGTCATGATGAAACAGAGGACCTTCATTTTCTTCCCGACCTTGTGATACGACCCGGATCTGCGGAAGAAATCAGCGCCATTCTGAAAATTTGCAATGAACATCAAATACCTGTCACACCACGCGGTGCAGGAACGGGTTTGAGTGGTGGTGCCCTCCCTCATCTGGGCGGTGTACTTATTTCCATAGAACGTCTGAACAAGATCCTTGAAATTGATGAACGAAATCTTCAGGTCATAACGGAAGCGGGAGTGATTACCGAAGTATTGCAGGATGCTGTGAAAGAAAAGGGATTGTTTTATCCTCCCGATCCAAGCAGCCGTGGCTCCTGCATGATCGGTGGAAATATTGCGGAGAACAGTGGCGGACCAAAAGCTGTAAAATATGGAGTGGTCAAAGATTATGTACTGAACCTCGAGCTGGTTCTGCCCACCGGAGAAATTGTTTGGACCGGCGCGAATGTTTTGAAAAACGCTACCGGATATAATCTCACACAACTGGTGGTAGGCAGTGAAGGAACACTTGGAATTGTTACCAAGGCCGTATTGAAGCTCCTTCCGCTTCCCCGTTTCGACCTCTTGATGCTGGTGCCATTTTATGAATCAGAAAAGGCCTGCGCGGCTGTCAGCGCCATCTTTATGGCAGGCTATACCCCCAGCGCTCTCGAATTCATGGAGCGTGATGCATTGGAATGGGTAATGCGGTTTGTTGATACATCGGTTGTTCCCCTCAACGAAAAAATTCAGGCACACCTGCTGGTAGAAGTTGATGGGAATGATCCGGATCTTTTGATGAAAGACATGGAAGGCATTACAGAGATCGTATCGCAGTTCGACTGTGGTGAAATTCTTTTTGCAGATGATGCCCAGCAGAAATCTGAATTATGGAAACTGCGCAGGAGGGTAGGAGAGGCCGTGAAATCACATTCCATTTACAAGGAAGAAGATACAGTAGTACCCAGAGCAGAACTGCCGGTGTTGTTGCATGGAGTGAAGGTGATCGGGAAAAAATATGGATTTCATTCGGTGTGCTATGGACATGCCGGAGATGGCAATCTGCATGTGAACATTATCCGGGGTGAACTCAGTGAGGAGCAGTGGAATGGTTCATTAAAAAACGGAATCCGTGAAATTTTCCAGTTGGTAAAATCGCTGGGAGGAACCATCAGCGGTGAACACGGGATCGGACTGGTACAAAAAGAATATCTGTCCATCGTTTTTGATCCCATACATCTTCGTTTAATGAAAGAGATCAAGAAAATTTTCGACCCCAACAATATTCTTAATGCGGGAAAAATTTTTGATTAAAAAATACGTTTTGTTTATTAAGAAATTAAGGTATTACTTGGAATTAGGAATTGGGAATTAGGAATTGGGGTTGAACAGGTTTCTATGAAATCATCAATCCAATAATCCTTTTAATCAATCCGTGAAATCCGAACTGAATCCGTGGAATCTGTGATATAATTTTATAAACAATGAAAAACTTTATTCTATCCTTAGTAATTCTACTGGGCGTTCAAAGCTTTGCAATTGCCCAAAAGGATGATGATGAAAAAAAAGGATTTAAAAAAGAAAATTTTTTTACCGGCGGCAGTATTTCTTTGTCCTTTTCAAGTTATTCCTTTCTGGTTGGAGGCAATCCGGTATTCGGTTACAGCTTAGCGAAATGGGCCGATGTTGGAATCGTAGGCAACTATACCTATAGTTCATTTCGCGACTATCCTTATCTGGGTGATCGCCTGCATCAAACAGTATATGGCGGCGGATTTTTTACACGTTTGTTTCCTGTCCGTTTTCTTTTCCTGCAAGGTCAGATCGAGCATAACTGGATGGGGTCAACGTATTTTCCTTATGACAACAGCACCAGGCAAAAAACAAATCTTGCTTCCAATAGTTTACTGGTAGGTGCTGGCTACACTACAGGCCGTGATCCTTCAGGCAAATCGGTATATGGATACCTCGCTGTTCTCTGGGATGTGATGAACGATCGTAACTCGCCCTATGTCGACAACTATGGCCGTGCAATTCCCATCATCCGCGCCGGTTTTAATGTGGCACTTTTTCAAGGTAAGGGAGGAAGGTAAAAGGGATTGAGGTATTGAGGTGGAATTGGGAATTAGGAATTAGGAATTAGGAATTGGGATAGAACAGGTTTCTATGAAATCATCAATCCAATAATCCTTTTAATCAATCCCTGAAATCTGACCTTCATCCGTGAAATCCGTGATTACCCAGATATTTTTCCATCTCCTTTGGCTCCTGCACAATTACGAGTTGGTCTTCGAGCTTTTCCCAAAGAAATCCTTCTGAGGCAATGAAGCGCATATGTTCTAAGAGACGGTCATAAAATCCGCCGGAGTTGAGAAGGAAAATCATCTTGTCGTGAATGGAAAGATTGTTCCAGGTCAGCATCTCGAATAATTCATCCATGGTTCCGAATCCGCCCGGAAGAATAACAGCGCCGTCACAGAGTTCATACATCATTTTTTTCCGGATATGCATGTCGTCTACTACCAGCAGCTCGCTGATCTTGTCGTGCTGGTGTTCCCATTCAGTGAGCACTTTGGGAATCACACCCCGCACAATTCCACCTGCCTGCATTACTGTATCGGCTACAATGCCCATCAGGCCTTTCTTTCCGCCGCCGTAGATTAATTCAACATGGTGCTTTCCGAAAATTTTTCCAAGCTCCTCTGCGTGTTGTGCATAGATTGCATTGGCACCTGTTTTTGATCCGCAGAAAATGGCGAGCTTGTTGATCTTATTCATGTTCCTGCTTTGGCAGCAAAAGGAAAGCAAATTTCTCTATCTTCAAAAAATGGTTTTCCCTGCCATCTGAGTTTGCAAAAAAATAATTTATGTCGCCCCTGTTGTTGTTTTCTTTCGTGATCGGCTATTTTCTTCTCCTGTTGATCGTGGCCTATTATACTTCGCGCAATGCCAACAATGAATCTTTCTTTATCGGTAACCGCAATTCCAACTGGGTGCTGGTGGCTTTCGGCATGATCGGAACTTCGCTGAGCGGAGTCACTTTTGTAAGCGTTCCGGGTGCAGTAGGCAAGCCATTTGCTGGCGGCTTCGAAGCCTTTACCTATTTCCAGATCGTGATTGGTTATGTGATCGGATATTTTATCATCGCCTATGTTCTGCTCCCACTCTACTACCGTCTCAATCTAACCTCCATCTATGATTACCTGAGCAACCGCCTCGGATTTGTTTCCTATAAAACGGGAGCTTCTTTTTTCATTCTCTCAAGAACGCTTGGTGCTACTGCAAGACTCTATCTCGTCGTTGCCATACTTCAGGATGCAATTCTTTCCGGATTTGGAATTCCCTTCTGGCTTACCACGCTCATTATCCTGCTCATGATCCTTCTCTATACTTTTGAAGGCGGTGTAAAAACCATTGTGTGGACCGATACGCTGCAAACCACCTGCATGCTTCTGGGACTGATCATATGCGTGATCTATATTCTAAAGGCTTTGCACCTGGGTTTTGGAGAAGGCCTGGATGCATTGAGAAGAGAAAGATTTACCAATGTATTTGTCTGGAATCCCGACAGCCGTCTTTTTTTCATCAAGCAAATTCTGGCCGGCGCATTTATCACCATTACCATGACCGGCATGGACCAGGAGATGATGCAGAAAAATATCAGTGTAAAGAACCTGAAAGATTCTCAAAAGAATATGATCACATTCTCATTGATCCAGGCGGCCGTAGTTCTACTGTTCCTGTTTTTGGGCGGCCTGCTTTATTTGTACGCAGGCGCCAATGGGATCAATGCAGCAGCCGACAAACTTTTTCCAACAGTTGCACTTAGAAGCAGTGTGCCTGCGGTCATTTCCGTCATCTTCATCATTGCCCTGATCTCTGCACTTTTTCCCAGTGCCGATGGAGCCATTACAGCACTCACTTCTTCTTTCTGTATTGATATAGTGGGACTAAAAAGAAAGTCGGAATGGAATGAACAGAAAAGACAGAGGATTAGAAAATCAGTGCACCTTGTTTTTGCGCTCGTCTTTTTATTGTTCGTGATGATATTCAAATGGATCAACAGTTCCAGCATGATTGGTGTGATTTTGAAAGTAGCAGGATATACTTATGGGCCGCTGTTGGGATTATTCGCCTTTGGTATTTTAACTACCAGGAAAGTGAAGGACAAGCTGGTACCCGTAATTGCTATTGCCGCTCCACTGATCTGTTTTTTTATAGACAATTATCAAAAAGACCTGTTTGGCAAGTTCGAGATTGGACTGGAACTGATCCTCATCAACGGACTCCTGGTTTTTTTCGGACTCTTTCTGATTTCAAAACCTCAGACCATTTCCCCCCAGGTTGAAACAATATTAGAACATGGACATCGTTAATCCATTGGCGGAACATTATGCAGAAAAATTTTCGAGCAGTGAAGATGAATTGCTGAAAGGAGTTGCTTCGTTTACCATGCAGCAACATCCAAAAGCGCATATGCTTAGTGGTCATATTCAGGGTGCGCTGCTCACCATGATCAGCCAGATGTTACAACCATTGCGCATTCTGGAAATAGGAACATTCACCGGATACAGCGCTCTTTGTCTCGCGAAAGGTCTTAAAGAAGATGGTTTTATTCATACAGTCGAGATCAGGGAAGAGGATGCAAGGAAGGCGAAAGCCTTTTTTGAGCGATCTGTAACGAAAGAAAAAATAATATTACATATCGGCGACGCCTTGAAAATCATCGGTGAATTAGACGAAATCTGGGATTTGGTTTTCATTGACGCCGACAAGGAAAATTATGTCAATTATTTTAACCTTGTTTTGCCCAAACTGCGGCCAAAGGGTTTTATTTTAGCGGATAATGTGCTCTTTCACGGTCAGGTTTTGGAGAAGGAATTAAAAGGGAAGAACGCCAAAGCTATTCAGCAGTTCAATGAATATCTCTTACAGAGAAATGATGTAGAAAAGCTGTTACTGCCTGTTCGCGATGGCCTCATGATCATCAGAAAATGCTGACCCGGTCAATCATCAAAAAAACTTCGGTTCATCCATGCAAAAACACAAGCTGTCATTCACCATCTTATTTGCTCTGATCAGCAACCTCGTCTTCGCACAGTCTACTGAAACCGTGCGCAACTATATCGGTACATACAAAGACATAGCAATTGCAGAAGAGATCCGTACAGGAGTTCCCGCTGCTATTACGCTGGCGCAGGGCATTCACGAAACCGGGGCAGGCACCAGCGACCTGGTGCTCGCATCCAACAATCATTTTGGAATCAAATGCAAGGGCGACTGGACGGGTGCCAGTGTTTTTCATGATGACGATGCCAAAGGAGAATGTTTCCGTAAATACGAAGACCCGCGCGATTCCTACAAAGACCATTCAGATTTTTTAAAGAACCGTCCCAACTATACATCATTGTTCAAGCTTGATCCCACAGATTATAAGGGTTGGGCTTATGGATTGAAAAGATGTGGTTATGCTACCAACCCGCGCTATGCACAGATCCTGATCAAGCTGATTGAAGATTATAACCTGGAAGACTATACGATGTTGGCACTGAGCGGAAAATATTCCGGTGATGGAAACAATGCTGCATGGGCCAGTGCTGATGCATCGAAATCGGATGCGGAAACGGAAACAAAAACAGTTGTGCAGCCTGTTGTTCAAAAAACTGTGATCTATCCTTCGGGCGTATTTCGCATCAATCAAACCGATGTTGTTTTTGTAAACAAAGGAACTGCATATTTAAAAATTGCAGAAGAACACAATCTTTCCCTGACCCGCCTGTTTGAATTCAACGAGATAAAGCCGGCTGACATTGCAGAAAAAGACGGACTAGTTTTTTTGCAGCGCAAAAGAAAAACAGGCACCAACGAATTTCATATTGTATCTGAAGGAGAGAACTTGCATGACATTGCACAAAATGAAGGCATTCGCCTGGAAGACCTGATGCAGCTGAACCTGCTCCGCGAGGGAATGCAGCCCCAGGCAGGAGAACGCCTGTATCTTCAGACTAAAGCCAGCTACATGCCGAGGATCCTGGGTTCAGAAGTACAACAGTCAGTATCTGGAAATAGTCCTGATGCGCAACAAACTCCCGGTGATGATGTTGATCGTTTTATTCTTCACACCGTGCAGCCCAAAGAAACCGTGTATGCTATATCTAAAAAATATTCGGTGAGTATTGAGGATGTAATGAAATGGAATGAGCTTCAAAGCACCGATCTGAAAACCGGTCAGCAATTGCGCATCAATAAAAGAAGCATGAATGCCACCAATTAAACTGCACGATAAAAGTTTCGATACTTACTTATCAGAATCGGTCATTCAGGAAAAGATCAGGGAAATTGCGGCGCAGCTGAATAAAGATTACAAGGACAAGCGTCCTCTGTTCATCGCTATTTTGAATGGTTCTTTTATGTTTGCTGCCGATCTTTTTAAAAACCTCAGCATCGAA
Organism: Flavisolibacter sp.; assembly: GCA_045805145.1. Taxonomy (GTDB): domain Bacteria; phylum Bacteroidota; class Bacteroidia; order Chitinophagales; family Chitinophagaceae; genus Flavisolibacter. The sequence continues at coordinate 17,046 of JBJMLU010000172.1, forward strand.
GCAGAGATTTGTTTTATCAAACTTGCTTCTTACCGCGGCATGAAATCAAGCGGCAATGTCATCACCGCAATTGGACTGGACCAGGATCTTTTCGACCGTGATGTCGTGATCATTGAAGATATTGTGGATACAGGAAAAACACTCAACGAATTTCTACCCAAGCTTGACCACCAGCAACCCAAATCTCTCAGGATAGCAGCCCTTCTTCACAAGCCCGAGGCTATCAAATACCCTCTTCAGATCGACTATCTCGGCTTCAGCATTCCCAACAAATTCGTTGTCGGTTATGGCCTTGACTATGATGGCCTCGGAAGAAACCTTAAGGAAATTTTTAAATTAGTAGAGACCAATAGCTGATGGCTAATTGATGTTTGTAGTTTCTTTTTTTTTGGCGCGTTCTTACATTTTTTAGTTTATCAGTTCGTGATTCTTTTTAAGGGATTGCTCTCGATTTATGTTTCGTCATCGTTAGGTCGTGGATAGGATTTAAAGAAATCTGGATGAAATTAAATGCGGAGGGCACAGAGAATGCGCGAAGAGCCGCAAGGCAGTCTTTAGCTTATTAAAGTTTGAGTCTTTCTTTGCATGGAACAGATTTGCAAGAGAAGTAACCCTCTGCGATGAAAAACTCCTGATGATTATAAAAGGCTTCCGACTTTGAACTTTTAACTTTGAACTACGAGAACATTTCCCTCATCTTATCAAAGAAGGATTTTTGATTTTTGTCTGGTGCAGGTTTGAAGTTCTGAGAGTGGTTGAGTTTTTCCAACATGCTTTTTTCCTCGGAGGTAACGTGCTGCGGTGTCCACACATTGACATGCACCAGCTGGTCGCCTTTTTCATAACTGTTCACGGCCGGAAAGCCCTTTCCTTTGAGACGGAAGATCTTTCCTCCCTGAGTGCCGGGTGGTATTTTGATCTTGGCCCTTCCATCAATAGTAGGAACTTCTACCTGAGTGCCAAATACAGCATCGGGGAAGGAGAGATGAAGTTCGTAAGCAACATTGAGGCCTTCTCTTTGAAGTTCCTTGTGCTGTTCTTCTTCAATGAGGATGATCAGGTCGCCCGGCATGCCACCGCGCTCGCCTGCATTTCCTTTGCCGCTAATGTTAAGCTGCATGCCTTCCTGTACACCAGCCGGAATATCGATGGTCACGGTTTCTTCGGCATAAACCCTTCCTTCACCCTTGCAATTATTGCATTTCGCTGTGATCGTGGATCCTTCTCCATTGCAACTCGGACAGGTGGTGACGGTTTGCATTTGACCAAGGAAGGTATTGGTGACCTTTCTTACCTGACCGCTTCCGCCGCAGGTGCCGCAGGTTTGAATGCTGCCCTTGTCCTTGGCACCACTTCCATTGCAAACATTACAGGCTACATATTTTTTTACCTTGATATTTTTGGTGACACCTTTTGCAATCTCTTCGTAATTCAATTTTAATTTGATGCGAAGGTTACTGCCACGAACACCTCTTGCTCTTTGACCGCCCCGGGTTCTGGTTCCACCGCCGCCTCCGCCAAAAAAACTTCCGAAGATATCCTCTCCGAATATGTCTCCGAACTGGCTGAAGATGTCGTCCATGTTCATGTTGCCCTGATGTCCGCCCCTTCCATTGCTGCTTACTCCGGCATGACCATAGCGGTCATATTGTGCTCTTCTATCCTGATCACTCAGGATCTCATAAGCCTCTGCCGCTTCCTTGAATTTTTCTTCGGCAGTTTTGTCTCCAGGGTTACGGTCAGGATGATATTGCATGGCAACTTTGCGGTAAGCTTTTTTGATTTCTTCCGCAGTAGAGCCCTTGCTCACACCCAGTATCTCGTAATAATCTCTCTTCGTCATTATTTTATCACAGATTTCACTGATTAAAATTCCCAAACGAACGTACCGTTCGGCATAGCTATTTCACGCCTGCCCGTACCGAACGGTACGTTCGGGCGGAGATTGCTTATCGGGATTTTGATGGATTCATAGTACAAGACGTATCAACTGAATTTCTGCCTTTCGCAATTCCTCATTCATAACTCCTGATTCCTGACTTTGAACTTTGAACTCTGAACTCCGAACTTCTGACTTTGAACTCCCGACTTTGAACTCTGGACTCCCAACTCCTGACTTTGAACTCTGAACTTTGAACTCCGAACTCCCGACTCCGAACTCCCAACTCTACTTCCCCACCACCACCTTGGCGTGCCTGATGATCTTATCTTTCAGATAGTATCCTTTCTGAACTTCCGCTACTACCTTTCCCTTCATATTTTCGGCCGCCTCCATTTCTGTGATGGCGTCATGCAGGTCAGGGTCAAAGGGTTTGCCGACCGCTTCCATAGCCTTCAGACCTTTTCCAACCAAAATATTGCGGAGTTTTGTAAAAACCAATTGAACACCTTCTTTAATTTGATTGATGTCGTCGGTATTCTCCATCTGGGTCTGAGCCCTTTCACTATCGTCCAACACATCCAACAGGTCTGTGATGACCTCCCTTCCCGCCGTATCCTTGAGCTCCAGTCTTTCTTTTGCGGTTCTCCTTCTGAAATTGTCGAACTCGGCCAGTTGCCTTAGATAGCGGTCATTGAGTTCTTCCACCTGTTGTTTTAATTTTTCCACCTCCGATTCATCCGTTACCGGCTCATTGAGGTGCTGGTTTCCACCTACATTTTCATCTGTATTGATGTTCATGGAAACATCCAGATTTTGGTCCTGGTCCTGTAAATCGCGTTTCTTCATTTCCTTCAAAAATTGGGTGCAAAGGTAGGACTGTCAAGAATATTGCCAACGGAATATAAAGGGACAAAATGTCTTTAAACACGCTCTTAACAAGGTTGAACACAGCTCCAAATGAGGTCTTGTCATATTTGATTAGCTTGCGCCCCTTAATATGGAAAAAGTCCATTTGAAAAGAAAGATCGCTGGCCGCATCGCTTCGGGTCATCCCTGGATCTTTGCCAATGAAGTGGAAAGGATTGAGGGCCAGCCGGAAGCAGGAGCCATTGTTGACGTGTATTTTTCGGACGGGAAATTTGCGGGCCGCGGGTATTTCAACCAGCAATCGCAGATCATTGTCCGCATCCTCACACATGATAAAAAGGAAGAGATCAATCACTCCTTCTTTCACAAAAAGATCAGCGAATGTTGGAGCTACCGGCAGAAACTGGGTTATACAGAAAACTGCCGTCTCGTCTTTGGCGAAGCCGACGGAATTCCTCAACTGATCATCGATAAGTTCAATGATTATTTTGTCATCCAGACCCTGGCCTTGGGAATTGATCGTTGGAAACCGGCCATTGTGCAGTCGCTTCAGAGCATTTTTCAACCCAAAGGAATTTATGAACGCAACGATGTGCCTGTGAGGGAACTGGAAGGACTACCTCAGCAAAAAGGTTTTCTATCCGCACCCTTTGATCCAAAGATCATCATTCGCGAAAACGGGCTCCAGTTTCATGTGGATCTGGAGAATGGTCAGAAGACCGGGTATTTTCTGGACCAGCAGGACAACCGGAGAGCCATCCAGAATATTGTAAAAGGAGCGGAGGTTTTGGGTGCCTTTACCTACACAGGAACTTTTGAAATTCATGCAGCTCATTACGGTGCCCGTTCTGTTTTGGGACTTGATATTTCGGAAAATGCAGTGGCGCAAGCCAACCGAAATGCGGAGCTCAATGGATTGCATGACCGTGTTCGTTTTGAAGCCGCCAATGCATTTGACCTTTTGAAGCAATGGAGTAAAGAGGATCGAAAATATGATGTGGTAATGCTCGACCCACCTGCATTCACCAAGAGCAGGGCCAATATTCAAAAAGCCATCACCGGATATAAAGAAATTAATTTGAGGGGAATGAAGCTCATAAGAAAAGGAGGCTTTCTGGTTACCTCTTCCTGCACCAGCCTCGTAAGTCCGGAACTTTTTCTACAAACCATCGATATGGCTGCCAAAGATCTCCGCCGAAGGATCCGGCAGGTAGTGTTCCAAACCCAATCTTCCGATCACCCCATCATCTGGAATATGGAAAATACACAGTATTTGAAGTTCCTGATTGTTCAGGTGGAATGAGAGAAAAGCTGTTGGCTATTGGCTGTTAGCTGTTGGCCATTGTCGTTTCCAGATATAGATTTTGCACGCAAATGAAATGATTCACTGAGAAGAATGCCATCACTCGCAGGTAAGAGAAATGCAAAGCGAATCATGAAAGTCTATGAAAAATAAAGGTCTAATTAAAAAAAAATACAAGATAAAAACAGACACTTGTTTCCAGCCAGCAGCTCATAGCTAGCAGCTAACAGCTTCTCTATTTCGATACCTGGAATTTTCCTGTTTCAACCAGCTTGCCCGACTTATCGAATAGCTTATAGATGTACATACCGCGGGTGAAATCGGTGAGGTTGATGGTAGTGTGGTCGGAGATATTGCTTTGTTCCAGCATTTTCCTTCCCAGAAAATTATAGACCTGCAGGGAATAGCCTTTTTCAAAAGTCTTTTGAAAATCAAATGTGATGGCAGTGGTTGCGGGGTTCGGATAGAAGCGCAAGATCTCCGTCTGCGTGCTCACTGGCGAAGGACCTATCTTATTTTGGGCCGTCAGTTGAACAGTAGTGAATAGGATAATAGATGCTATAAGTAAAAATCTCTTCAAATATGAAAAATTTAACGATTGCCTACACAATAATAACTGATTTTACAAAAAGGGGCAAAGGTCTTGCCGAAAAATAGGAATAAATTGTAAAATCTACCCGGCCAGCTCACGTAATTTCCCCTGTATGGCTGTGAAATCCGGCTGTAATCCCGCATTTTCCAGCACTTCTGCATAACTGATCCTTCCTTCCCTGTCAATGAGATAAGCTGCCCTTTTGGAAACCCCTTTCATGCCCAATCCGAAGGTTTCATAGAGTGCGTCATAGCTTTTAGACACTTCTTTATTGAAATCGCTTAACAAAGGAAAATTTATTTTTTGTTCTGACTTGAATTTAGCGAGGCTATAGACTGAATCTACGGAAATGCCGATGGGGCGCACATCGAGCTCCTCGTACATCCTGAGGTTGTCCCTTACCGAACAGAGTTCGGCGGTGCATACACTTGTAAAGGCCAGGGGGAAGAAAAGTATTAAAACCTGTTCACCCCGAAAGGAAGAAAGCGTTACCGGGCTCTTCTCCGTGTCATATAAGGTGAAGTCGGGTGCATACTGTCCGGGTTGTAATGCCATAAATTAATTTTATCCTCAACAAACAAATATCTTTCCTTAAAGTTTCATCATCAAAACATTTGACATGAAAAAATATGCAGTCGAGTTCATTGGAACCTTTTTCCTGGTATCAGGCGCCATTTTCGCTGGCGCAATCGGAGCCTCCCTGGCCCTTGTGGTCATGATTTACGCCGGCGGACATATTTCCGGAGCCCATTACAATCCCGCCGTGACCACTGCCATGTATATACGTGGAAAGGTCACCGCGAGTGAATTACCGGGTTATTATATTGCCCAATTCCTGGGTGGTATTGTAGCGGCTGTATTGATCTATTATGTATTTGAAAAACAAAATCCCATTCAGGCCTGTGATGGATTTTCCGAAGGGGTTTTGAAAACGGCGCTCGCAGAGATCATCGGCACATTTGCTCTTTGCTATGTGGTTCTGAATGTAGCCACTGCCAAAGGAACAGGAGGCAATAGTTATTTTGGTTTGGCGATTGGTGGAACTGTTCTGGCTATGGCCCTTACGGTCGGAAATTATTCTGGGGGCGTATTCAATCCTGCAGTTGGATTAGGTCTTTGCATACAGAAATCTCTTTGCTGGCAAAACCTCTGGTTGTTTTTTGTAGCACCGCTGGCCGGAGGCGTTATTGCTGCATATGTTTTCCTCAGCGTCAACGAAGCAGAAGAAGAACTCGAAAGTGTTCCGGAAGACCAAACCATCAGAATCGAGGACAGATCACCGCGTTGAGCGTAGAGTTATCACGACTGGTGAATCCAACATACGACAATCCCAGTTCAAAACCTCCACGTCCATAGCTGGAGGTTTTGAGTTTGGATATATTCACATCATAGCTCAACGAAAAAGCAAAGGGCGCATAATCCATTTTAATAACGGGAATGATGGCATCGTTCCATCTCAGAAATGCACCACCCTGAACAGCGTAGGCGGGATGTTCCAGATCGGGCCCCATCTTAATGCCATACAAGGCACCTGCCACCGTTTCATTAAAGCGGCCCTGAACAGATTGATCTGCCTGAATGGTAATATAACTCTCTTGGGTAACCGAAAACCGGACACCGGCCGATCCTACCCATTTAGGCTCCACTTGCCCGGTGCCGTTTTGGTAGAAGGAATTCTTTGGATGGGTGAAATGGTGATAGGCAAGTCCCAGAAAAATATTGTTGTCTGGATTTTCATTCAGCTGCGTATTGTAACTCATACCCACAGCTCCGTCAAAATAAGAAGTGTTGGGTTGAAGAAGGATCTCTCCATCACCCAGTCCATCATAAGTACTGTTCGTGGTCATCTTTGAACGATCGAAGTGACGTTGCACCAGGCCGCCCATGAAACCAAGCGAGAGATAACTGTTGCGATCCACACTTAAAGACTTATGGTAATTGAGCGCAGGAAGAATGTGTGTAGAAACCCAGGACACTGTTCCGGCCCTGTCATAGAGGATCTGAATACCCGTGGTGATAAAATCATTGGCTCTGCCAATGGGCATTTTATATTCTGCATTGAGCGATCCGGTTCTATAAGCATCTGTCACCGAATTCCATTGGTCGCGGTACACAGCCTGAACGCGGATATCGCCGGTAAAAATTCCTGCCAGCGAAGGATTACGCAACAGGGGCGCTTCAAAAAACTGCGAGAAGTGAATGTCCTGCGCAAAACTTCCAGACGACAGCAAAAGCAGGCTACATAACAGATAGGCCAGTTTCTTTTTCATTGCTTATTGTATTAGTGCAACGTTTCCTTCAAAATGAATGATCTCACTGTTCTCACAAAATACTTCAACCTGATAGATATAAACATCCGGAACAGGCTTGTTGCCTTTGAACTTTCCATCCCAGCCATAGGTCGGATCGTTCACCGGGAAATTGCTTTGTTCATACACCACTTCTCCCCATCGGTTGAAGATGCGCAGTGATTTTACACGATCCAGTCCTTTTCCGCGCACATAAAAAACATCATTGACCCCATCACCATTGGGAGAAAAAGTATTCGGCACAAACACGTTGGCATTTTTACAAATCACGATCACCTGCACCTGCGCATCATTTCTACATCCATTGCTGTCCACTACCGATACTGTATACACGGTATTAAATTTCGGACTCGCTTGCGGTTGCGCGCAGTTGCTGCAACTCAGTGTGGCCTCGGGTTGCCAAGCATAGCTTACTACGTTGGATGAATATGTAGCCGGAATACTTACAGGGAATCCGGCCTGCATGGTCATGGTGGAAGGCATGGTAATAACAGGAAGAGGATTCACCAGGATATTCTTATTTGCTGTGTCTCTGCACCCGCTGCTGTTGCTGGCGATGGCATGAACCACAAAATTTCCTGCTTTCGTGTATTGCTGTTTCGCCGGATTCTGATCAATAGAAATATTCCCATTCGGAAACTGCCATGCCCATTTGACAACCGAAGTATCGGGCCGGTCAAATACACCGACGTGTTGCATCAGTTCATTGACGCAGATCACCGAATCACCACCAATAGAAATCAATGGACTCTCCGCTACCTTCACCGGTTCTTTCAGATGGAAGGTGTCGACGCATGCACTTTGGGTCTGAACATTCAACAGGACGTCATAAATGCCTGGAGAGGTATAACGATGAACAGGGTTTTGTAAATGAGATATGGCACCGTCGCCAAAATTCCAGTTATAGACGGAAACAGAATCATTGTACACAGTAGAATCAGAGAACTGTACAAATCCACTATCGCAAAGGAGTTTGGTATTGGCTCCGAATTTTACATTGGCACCTTTGATATGAATGGTATCAATGCCCGTGACCGCGGTAATACATCCTGAAGGATCGGCCATGATGGCTTTCGGTACAAAATTTCCAAACGAATTGTACACATGGTCTACCCTGATGGTATCATTCTGAACGAGTACACCATCTCCAAAATCCCAGGTATAACTCATAGGTCCCGGACTGATTGCATTTAAATGAACGTTGAAAGGCTTGCATCCGTTCAATGGTATATAATTGATACGCGAACCTGTTGTATCATACACGACCACCGTTCCATAAGAAGTGTCGCGGCACTCGCCCGGACTGACTGCAATCAATTGGATCTTGTAGGTACCGGGCTTGTTGTAAAATTGAATGGGATTGGTGACCGGACTGTATCCTCCAGCAAGATCCCAGATAAATCCCTGATAGTATTGCGAGTGATTGATGAAGTCAACTTCGAACGGTATGCAGGAACTCACAGAATCTTTCATGGTAAATGCGGAAATGGGCCGGTTGATCTTTACAGAATCTTTTTTGGTCATCGAATCGGAACAACCATATTGATCGGTGATCGTAAGCTTGATAGTATATAATCCTGTGTTCGAATAGGTAGTGACCGGTGAATTGAGCGATGAAGTAGTGTTGTCGCCAAAATCCCAATGACTGGAATAATTGCTTGCTTCCGACGTATTCACAAAACGAACGTTACTTCCGGGACAGGAAAGGGAATCAGGCGTATAAAATTTTGCTTTTGGATTGGACGTAACCACAAAATCTGATTTTGATATGCTGTCGATACATCCCAGTGCATCCTGAACGGTCAGCTTCACGGTGTAGCTGCCCAATTTATTATAACTATGCTGGATAATCGCAGTTGAGTCGGCGGGTGGAGACTGGTCACCGAAATCCCAGGTCCATTTTACAATTTTATTGACTCCGTCGTCTTTCGAAGCATCATTGAAAGTCGTTGTCAGTCCCTTGCATCCGGTTGGATTCACGGCGGTGAAATTTGCTGTGGGTCCATTGATGCGGAAAGATTTTGTTGCTGTATCCTTGCAGCCATAAATATCAGTAGTCACAAGACTCATGACATAATCTCCCGACTGATTATACAGGAATCCGGCATTAGGGTCGAAGCCAGACTGGTTGTTGCCGGAGTTCCAAACATAGCTGACAATGTTTGAAGGATTCTGCACCACGGAAAATGCCTGCACATTACCCACCTTGCACTGCGAAACAATAGTTGCATTGATGCCGAGGCCTATGTTAAATACTTTTATTTCCTGCGTAAAAGTATTTTGGCAAGAGCCATTGGTTAGTGTAAGGCTAACATTGTATGTTCCATAACCAGGGAAAATATGCGTTACATTTTGTGTGGTTACAACCGGTGTTCCATCCCCGAAGTTCCAGGTCCAGGTCAGATTTCCAAGTGAGGGATCGTAAAGAGAAGAATCCTTGAAATCAAATTCAAGCCGGGTTGGGATATCACAATTCAACTTGAATGCAAATCGCGCTACCGGTGGCTTGATCTGGATGAAATGGTTTTTAATGGCAGAATCAAGACATCCGTGATTGTTGGCGTATAGAGTCACATTCATCCATCCGGTATCTGAATACTGATGCACCGGATTATAATCTGGTGAAGAGGTGCCGTCGCCAAAAACCCAGATCCAATGGTCTGCAACTGTATCTGTAAGGTTTTGAAAATTCACTGGTACGAATGCACAAACAGGTTTTGGTGCAGCATCAAAATCTACAATCGTATGTCTTCCTACTTTAACGCCTTCGTTCACCGCTGCAGACTCGGTGCAGCCTGTACTGGTAGTGATGGTCAACATCACACGGTAGGTCCCCTGGTCCAGATAGGTATGAGAGGGCACAGCGAGATTCGATGTTTGCCCGTCACCAAAATCCCAGAGATAAGAAGTCACAGCATCGAGCGTAGTGATGGCGGGTGACATGGTTACATCAAAAGGAATACAACCAGTGATCGGCAAAGGATTCAGAATGATTCTCGGTCTTTTAATCCTTACATAGGAATCCTGCTTTGATGTATCCGTACATCCGGAAGTATTGGTAACAACCAACCACACGTTGTAATCGCCATAGTCGGTATAAGTATGTGTTGGATTCTGTTGCTTAGAAGTTGTTCCGTCGCCGAAGACCCAAAACCAGCCCACTGCGTTTACAGACTGGTCCTGAAAATTGACGGTTAGACTCGGTTGACATTTGAAACGCACATCAGATGTAAAACGTGCGAGTGGTTTGGGCAGGGTCTTGATATTTTTGGAAAAAGAGTCAGTACAATAAGCATAAGTATTATAGAGCGTAACCTTGTAAGGGTAACTGGTGGAATAGGTGTGGGAGGCGTCGAGAGAGATTGCCGTAGTACCGTCTCCAAAATTCCAGATCACGCTGTTGGGTCGCGGAGTTGAATTGTTGGTAAATTGTACCGGGTCGTTGATACAGGCGCTGTCTGGTGCATTAAATGAAGTGGAGATATTTAATATTTTCAAAGCAGTATCCTTGACCAGGGTATCGGAACAACCTCCGCTGCTGGTTGTGGCCAGCGATATTGAATAGTTTCCGGGTGAAGTATAAGTGTGTGTCGGATTTTTTTGAGTAGAGGTCTGACCATCACCAAATTTCCAGAACCAGGTCAGAACATTCGGTCCGGTGGAAGTATTGTTAAAGCTGATGTCAAAAGGTGGACGGCATACCGTAGGCTGGGTCTGGGTGAAAGAAGTTTGCACTCCCCCTGCAATTTTAATATAAGCGGATTTAGTAAATGCAGTATAGCAGCCCTTGTCGTTCGTTACTTTTAAAGTGACTGTATAATTACCCGAAGCAGTATATATATTCAAAGGATTTTGCTGAACGGACTGAGTGCCGTCTCCAAAATCCCAGAGCCAGTCGGTATTCACCGTTTCGGGGCTGGCCGAAGACAAATCCTTGAACTGTGCCCGATGCGGAAAACAGGCCGCACTATCGCTAACCGTAAAGTTCACAGAAGGTTTGCCCCAAACCACGATGTATTGGGTGCGCGTGAGCGTATTGGAACTTTGTGCATTCGTAGCCGTGAGTTTGACAGTATATTTTCCCGGCTTGAAATAAGTGGTTGATGGATTTTGCAGGGTGGAAGTAGCGCCATTACCGAAATCCCAGAAATAACTGGTAGCTCCGGTCGACTGGTTCTGGAAATTGACAACCAATGGCGAACAGCCCGAAGTAGTGGCAGCGGTAAAATTGGCCGTCTGTGCAAAGGATACAGCAGTCCAAATGATAAACAGTGTTAGAACGGTGGTTTTCCGCATCAATATGCTCTCATTTAAGCCTTTCGGGCAGTTTTCTAATAAGGTGGTTATTCCTAGATGGTTTCTGAAACGTCATTCATCCGCAAATATTATTCCTTCTTTGCGATGAATGAAATTCACATCTGCTTATTGCTTGTCGAGGTGCAGAAGCCTCATTTCTCCGCCAACGGTTTGATTGGCATCAACAGTTGTCCAGGTTGTATTGGTGACCGTCCAGGTGCCATTGAGCAGCGCCAGGGGATTGACTGCATTGGCAAACATGGAGCTGATGGTTTGTGCGGCCGGGTCGGCTGCCCAGCTGCCTGATTTTTCCACCACTCCATTATTCAGGGCATCTACGGTCTGGTTATCGTGGAACTGGAATCTGTATGCGGCAAAATCAGAGGTAACATCGGTCCCCGACCTCTTAAAGCTCGTGACCTTCCACTGCCCATTGACCATGGCCTGGACAATGAGATTTTCCTGCACCTGTTGCCTGGCTTCTTTGGTGCAGCCGAGGACTGAAGCAAGAAAAATGATCGCGTACAGATTTTTCATAAATATCAGGAGGATGACAAGTTATAAATAGATACGTACTTATCCAATAGGTAGTTCAGGAAATGATGAACTTCCAGGGTTTGTCCGGTCACCTCTTTGCATAATTGTTCGCTGGTAAAAAATTTTCCTTTATCGTGAATATTTTTTCTGAGCCAGGCCAAAAGTGATGTAGTCTTCCCATTCGACATTTCGGTCTCAAATTCAGGAACTTGTGTGCGGGCTGCAGTATAAAATTGCGCTGCGTAAAAACTTCCCAGACTATAGGTTGGAAAATAACCAAAGCTTCCATGGCTCCAGTGTACATCCTGCAGGCAACCCCGCTTGTCGTCGGGTACTTCCACGCCCAGAAGGTCCTTGTAATATTGGTTCCAGAAATCAGGAATGTCTTTCGCCTGCAGACTGTTATCTATAAGTTTTTTTTCCAGTTCGTAGCGAATGTATACATGAAAATGATAGGTGATCTCGTCTGCTTCGGTCCTCACCAGCGAAGGCTGAACCTTGTTGATGCCCTGGTGAAAGTTTTCAAGGGAAACCCCTTTGAATTGATCGGGGAACCATCGCTGGAGCTCGGGATAATAATATTGCCAGAAAGTTTTGCTTCTGCCCACATTGTTTTCCCATAATCTTGACTGTGATTCATGAATGCTGTACGAACAGGCTTCACCCAGTGGTAGTCCATATTGTTCTTCGGGTAATCCCTGTTCATAAAGGGCATGTCCTGTTTCATGAATGCAGCTCCAGGTCATGTTGCCAAAATCATTTGGGGAAATCCTGGTAGTGATCCGAACATCATTACGGTTAAAGCTGGTACTAAAGGGATGCACACTGATGTCCTGTCTGCCTGCTTCAAAATCAAAATTGAGCATCTTCACCAGATAAAGTCCCCACTCCCATTGTTTTTCTTTGGAAAATTCCTGTTTCAAAAAAGAGTCCTCCGGCTGAGAGAGTGTTTCAATTTTTTGAACAAGATCTTTTAGTGTGGGAAGAAGATGCGTGAAGGTGCGGTCCAGCATTTCAACGGTGCATCCTTTTTCAAATTCATCCAGCAGGGCATTATACGGATGATGCTCATAGCCCAGCAAGGCTGCTTCCTGTCTTTTCAATTCGATCAGGGCCTGAAGATCTTTTTCATAAACCGAAAAAGAATTTTTCTTCCTGGAATCAATCCACGCATGGAATGCCTTGTTGATCTGGTCAGACAGGCGTCGTACAAATTCGGAAGTGTATTTTTTATTTTTTGTATAATCCTCGTAGGTCAGTTGCACATTTCTTTTCTTCCCTGCATCCAGGTCGTCTTTCTGAATCAGCTCCCGCAACAATATACCCAGATCTTCGTCGCTGAACAGCCGATGACTGATTTCCGATAGTGTGCTGATCTGCTGTCCGCGAAATTGCGCTCCTTTTGGTGGAAGATAGGTTTCCTGGTCCCACTGAAGCACCGCGCTTGCATTGCGAACATCGGCGATCAGCCTCATTTTTCGACAGTAGTCTTCGTACAGTCCGGGTGTTGCACTCATGCGCCAAAGCTAAAGCAATTAAACGCGCATGCGAGCAGGCATTAGTGCGGAAATGAAGCAGAGGATTTGATGGATTCGATCTGGCGGGTATAATAACTGGAAGAATAAGACATCATCAGAATGACCTGATATATATCCGGCTTTCCCCATGCAGTTTGGATGAAGTGACTGTGTACATTTTCAGTTGTTGTTCTTGCATATCGCAGTGCCTCATTTCTTTCATCATTGTAAAGAGTGACTGCCTCCTGAAAGTTTTTGTTGCTGGCAGGATGCAGATAAGGACTGCAATCATTCATGTACTGGTAAAAACGTGCTTGCAGCAGGCTGTCTTCTGTTTCATGTGCACGATGTGGCGACTGTTGAAGAGCGATGACTGAAGCCGACCATAGGGCATTTTCGAAAATGGCAGCGCGGCGAACACATTCTTCAATGGATAACTGGTGCTTGTTGGACCGATACTGGAGTTGCTTTTTGGAAAGTCCCTGAATGGTTTCTAAAAACTTAGCGCGCGAAGTTTTTAGTTCTGTGATCAAATGCCGTCTTTCCTTTCCAGATAGCGTATCGGAGTGAATCCTTCCCGCAAGTCCTGTTAGAACAAGCATGGTAAGAAGCAGATACCCTTTTCTTCTTTTAAACATAGCAAACAATTTGTCCGATAGGAACATCAAGCTTGTTTACAAAGGATCGAAAGATAAAAGCGAAATTATAGGGAATAGTTGATAGTTGGTAGTTGATAGAAGGAGATGAGAGATGTGAGATGTGGGATGAGTGAAGAGAGAGAAGTGAATAGTGAATAGTGAATACTGAAAAAATTGATGGTAAGCTCCGTTTTGCTTTGCTCCAACTTCTCAAAGCTCATGGCTCGCAGCTCTCCTACGACTGACGTCTGAGGATGGACGACTTCTCTAAGAAATCAACTAATTTTCATTTATGAAAGTTTTGGACTTGATTTCCGTGCTCGAAAAATTTGCTGCACCTGAACTGCAGGAAGATTATGACAATGCAGGACTCATCACAGGAAGCCGCAACCTTGACTGTACCGGAGTCATTTGTTGTCTGGATGTGAACCTGGAAGTTTTACAGGAAGCCCTTGCCAACAGGTGCAACCTGGTGATCGCACATCATCCCATCATTTTTCGCGGACTCAAAAAGATCAATGGAAAAAATTACGTGGAGCAGATCATCATGGAGGCCATTAAAAAGGACATCGCCATTTATGCTGTTCATACCAACCTCGATAACATCCTGCTCGGAGTGAATGGAATGATCGCAAAAAAGCTGGGACTCCTGGACCCGACAATCCTTCAACCGAAAAATAAAATGCTTCGAAGGCTGATCACATTTGGTCCTACCGAGCAGGCAGAAAAAATCAGGAAAGCAGTTTTTGATGCGGGTGCCGGACAAATCGGAAAATACAGCGAGTGCAGTTTCAACAGTGAAGGCACCGGCACTTTCAAGGCAGAAGAAGGAGCCGATCCTTATGTGGGCGAGATTGGAGAACGGCATTACGAAAAAGAGACCAAGATTGAGATTGTCTACCCTTTTTTTCTTGAGGAACAGGTAGTAGCTGCGCTCATCAAAAATCACCCCTACGAAGAAGTGGCGTACGATATATTTACGATGGACAATGTTCACTTCGGCATCGGTTCGGGCGTGGTAGGTCAATTGGAGGCCCCTATGGAAGAAAAAGAATTCTTAAAGTTTCTGGCGGAAACCTTTAAAGCCCAAGGTATCCGTCACAGCCCTTTGAGGGGCAAGATGATAAAGAAAGTAGCGGTTTGTGGTGGAGCGGGCAGTTTCCTGATTCCCAGGGCAATGCAGCTGGGCGCAGATATTTACATAACAGCGGATGTCAAATACCACGAATTCTTCGAAGCCCAGGGCCGGATTGTGATCGCTGATATCGGACATTACGAAAGCGAGCAGTTTACCATTGACCTTCTCCATGACATTTTACTGGAAAAATTCCCTAAATTTGCGGTCCTTAAAACAAAGGTGAATACCAACCCGGTCCAGTATTTCAAACACTAGATCGTAAACCGGGCACAACCAGATATTTACTTCAAACTAGAAATTATACAATGGCAAACGTTAAAGAATATTCGGTAGAAGAAAAATTGTCTTCACTCGTACAGCTTCAAAAAGTAGAATCCAAGCTGGACGAGATCCATATCCTTAAAGGAGAGCTGCCCATGGAAGTAGCCGACCTGGAAGACGAGATTCAGGGACTTCATGCCCGTCAGCTTCGGATTGAAGAGGAGATCAACGGCGTCACAGAATTCATTGAACAGAAAAAAGAAGCCATCAAGGAAGCACAGGCGCTGATCAAGAAATACGAAAAGCAAAGCGAGAATGTAAAGAACAACCGTGAGTTTGAAGCCATCAACAAGGAAATTGAAATGCAACAGCTGGAAGTAAAGCTTTGCGAAAAACATATCAAGGACGCCACTGAGGAAATTGGAGAGAAAGCACAGTCACTGGAAAAGGCGAAGAAGACCATCGCAACAAAGGAAGGCGTGTTGGGAACAAAAAAAGGGGAACTGGAAAAAATTATTGCAGCCACAGAAAAAGAAGAAAAGCATTACAACAAACTCGCGGAAGAAGCCAAGTCGCATGTAGATCCTCGCCTTCTTGCCAGCTACGAGAAGATCAGAAAAAATTATAGAAACGGATTGGCAGTGGTGCCAGTGGAAAGAGATGCCTGCGGTGGATGTTTTTACTATATTCCTCCTCAAAAGCAAAGTGAGATCAAACAACGTAAAAAAGTAATGGTCTGCGAAAACTGCGGAAGGATCCTGGTTGACTCCGACCTGGTTGACGCTGTGGAAATCAAATAAGATTCATCAAAAATATTTTTGTAAAGCTTCTTGTTAAACAGGAGGCTTTTTTATTTGGAGAAGTCCGAAAAGTTCTAATTTGTCGCTGATTATGCTGAGCCGACTATCCATTCAGAATTATGCAATTATTGAAAGGCTGGAAGTTGATTTTTCTCCGCGTCTCAACATCATCACTGGAGAAACAGGTGCCGGTAAATCCATCATCATTGGAGCACTTGGATTGATTCTTGGTGAAAGGGCGGAAAGCAACGTCTTACTGAACAAAGAAAAAAAATGCATTGTAGAAGGTTGCTTCAAAGATGAAGCGAGAGAGGAGCATGTACTTGCATTTTTAAAAGCCAATGAGCTGGACGTGCACGACGAACTGGTGGTGCGGCGTGAAATTGCTCCCAATGGAAAATCCAGGGCATTTATCAACGATACTCCGGTGAATCTGGCTCAATTGAACCAATTAAGTTCTCTTCTGGTTGATCTTCACCAGCAATTTGATACGTTGGAACTTGGCGAAAGTGATTTCCAAAGAGAGGTGCTGGACGCACTCGCGGGGCATCAAGCATTATTGAAAACCTACCGCGAAAATTTTGAGTCCGCCCAACTATCAAAGAGAAAACTTGAATCCCTGAAAGAACAAAAGACCCGGTTCAACAAGGAATTTGACTACCACCAGTTTCAGTTCAACGAGCTGGAAGAAGCAGGATTCAAAGAAAATGAGCTGGAAGACCTGGACCTGGAATTGAAAATGCAAACCAATGCAGAAGGCATCAAGAATGCGCTGAATAAAACTTATTTTGAACTGGAAGAAGGAGAAGAACCCATACTCAGACAGATCAAATCGATGATCAATGGCCTTCAGCAATTTGCTTCCATGCAAAACGACCTTCCTTTACTGCTTCAAAGATTGCAATCCGTCTATATTGAACTGCAGGATATAGCCGATGAAGCCGGCCGGATCAACAACCATATCAGCTCCGATGCGGCAACGATTGAAAAAATCAATGAACGCATATCACTTGGTTACCGTTTGCTCAAAAAACATGGGATTAAAACAACCAATGATTTGCTTGCCATCAAAGAGCAACTTCATCAAAAATTGCAGGATGTGTTGAATATTGATGAAGCGATTGTCCAGGCGGAAAAAGAATTTACAGAAAGAATAAAAAAAGCCGAAGAGCAGGCTGCTTCCATTTCTGAGGCAAGAAAAGCAAGAGTAAAGCCACTCGAGCAACAGGTCAATAAAATGCTGGTGCAGGTAGGCATGCCCAATGCAAAACTGAAAATTGAAATCAGCAAAGGACCTTTGTCTTTGAATGGCTCAGACGAAATAGAATTTCTTTTTGATGCCAACAAGAGCAACCAGTTCCAGCCTTTACGCAAAGTGGCCAGTGGCGGTGAGCTCAGTCGGCTGATGCTTTGCATCAAGTCGCTGGTAGCAACTTCCATGGACCTTCCCACCCTTATTTTTGACGAGATCGATACGGGCATTTCGGGCGAAGCTGCACGTCAGGTGGGTGTTATCATGAAGGATCTTGCTGCGGCCAGACAGGTGATCTGCATCACGCACCAGCCGCAGATCGCCGGAAAAGCCGATGCACACTATCTGGTGTACAAATCGGTAAAAAATGAATCAGTAACAACCGGTGTTCGCCTGCTCGATACCAATGAAAGAATTGTAGCCATTGCCAAGATGCTGAGCGGAGAAAAACCTACAGCCGCCGCTATAGAGAATGCAAGAGAGATGGTGGGAACGTGATGGTGAATGGTGAATGGTGAATGGTGAATAGTGAATGGTGAATAGTGAATAGTCAATAGTGAATAGTGAATGAGATGTGCTATGTGTAGGCAAATCTTTTTTTATTGGCTTGGTCGGTTTTATCATGAGCTGTGAGATCGATGGAGCGGCTTTTAGAAGGAAGATTTGATTGTTGAATCGAAGATGATTGGATTGAAGGATGCCGCAGTAGTTCCTTAATTGGATTAGTTATTTTTTGTCAGGTTTAATGTCGTCTCACATCTTTCCTCTCACATCTCACATCTCACATCTCACATCTCACCTCCTGAAGCGAATGCTTGATACCTTTAGTTAGCACTTTACCTTAGTTTTAATTTGTTTCCATCAGCTTTTTGCTTCATCAAAAATAAAGACCGCTACTTGTATGATCATTGTCCATTAAATTCTCCGGTTTGCTCCCGGCCTTCTGTCGTCAGAGGACCGACGTTTCACAACTGACAACAACTTCATGAAAAAGTTGACAATTTTTTTTCTCATCCTTGCCTCGTTGTTCTTCCTGTGGCATATGAACAGATGGCTCCAGCAATTGATTGCCCCGAGGAAATCATTTGCAAGACTGCTGCTTTATCTTCTCGTGGGCCTTTCACTGGCATTCATTTATACATTTTTATTTGTGCTGTTGATTTCAAACTTGTTTCCGCTTTCAAAGCGATAAACATTTATTTTTACCACCCCAAAATCAACCATATGCCAAATAATCTTTTAGCTGGAAAGAAGGGAATTATATTCGGTGCCCTCGATGAAAAATCAATCGCCTGGAAAACAGCCCTGGCATGTCACGGGCAGGGAGCACAACTTGTACTCACCAACGCACCTGTTGCACTTCGCATGGGTGAGATCAACAAACTTTCTGAAACGGTGAAAGCTCCTGTGGTAGGCGCTGACGTTACCAGCATGGACGACCTGAAAAAACTTTTTGAAGAAGCCCAGAAACATTTTAATGGCGGAGTTGATTTTGTATTGCATTCCATTGGCATGAGCCTGAACGTGAGAAAGGGCAAGCATTACACAGAGATGAACTACGAGTGGAACCAGAAGACGCTCGACATTTCAGCCATGAGCCTGCACCGTGTATTGCGAACCGCCTGGGACATGGATGCCATCAATGAGTGGGGCAGTGTAGTGGGTCTTACTTACATTGCTGCACAAAGGGTTTTTCCGGATTATAATGAGATGGCAGATGCGAAGGCCCTGCTGGAAAGCGTGGCGCGCAGTTTTGGTTATCACTATGGTGTTCGAAAGAAAGTGCGGGTCAACACCATCTCGCAATCACCTACACGAACAACTGCCGGAAGCGGTGTAAAGGGTTTTGACGCCTTTGTAGACTATGCCGAAAAAATGAGTCCCCTGGGTAATGCGCCCGCAGAAGCCTGCGCCAACTATTGCGTGAGCCTATTCAGTGACCTTACCCGATATGTAACCATGCAGAATCTTTTCCATGACGGCGGATTCAGTTTCACCGGAGTTTCTGAAGAAGTGGTGAAAACAATGGGATAATAGGAGAGAAGATGTGGGATGAGAGATGTCACACCTGGGCTGCTCGCCATTGAAAGTATTTTCGATTCCAATAAAAATGCTTCGATCTAAAAACCTACAAACTGCCAACCACAAACTGCAAACACTCAATGACCGCCTCTAAAGAACTTTAAACTATAAACTATTAACTAAAAATGCTCCCGAAGAGGGAGCATTTTTAAATTAGGCGTCATTCTTAATCAACCTCCTACGGCAAGCATGTAGTGGGAGAATAAGAATGACAAGAGTTTATCGTGTTTGGATGAAATCGGTGGATGAGATTCATTGGATAATTGATGGTGTGACTAAGTTAAGCATTCCTTTTTTTATTCCAAATTTTTTGTCAGAGGGCAATTTGTTTCTGGACCATCATTTTTCGAAGATTGATCAGGCCATAGCGCATTCTTCCCAGTGCAGTGTTGATGCTGCAGTTGGTGACGGTTGCAATTTCTTTGAAACTCATGTCCCCATAATGGCGCAGGATAATCACTTCGCGCTGGTCTTCCGGAAGCTGGTCCAGCATATCTTTTACGCGGTTATAGCTCTGCGTTTTTACCATCTTGGTTTCGGCACAGTCCTCGGAAAAGTTGAGCACTTCAAATATATCCTGGTCCTCGCTGTTGCGGATCACAGGGGTACGTTTGACCTTGCGGAAATGATCGACGCAAAGATTGTGGGCGATGCGCATGGCCCAGGGAAGGAACTTTCCCTCCTCGGTATAGCGGCCGCCGCGAATGGTATCTATAATTCTGATAAAAACATCCTGGAAAATGTCTTCGGCAAGATACTTGTCTTTAACAAGGAAGTAAATCGAGGTATAGAGTTTATCCTTGTGGCGCAGAACAAGCACTTCCAGTGCATGGACATTCCCTGCGGTGAACGAGTTGATCAACTCGTGATCGGACAGTCTGGATAATAATTTCATAAACTCCTACGGTTTAGGTGCTCTAGGATACGTAAAAATAAAAGTCGAGTAGAAATTTATGCGATAGGCGAGGTGAAGGTTAAAATGGTTTGTTGAACAAGGATTTGTAGCTATAAAAATAAAATTCTTTTTCAATTCCTGCAACAAATATTTACCGTTCGCCCATATTTCTCTAAAAGATCTGTTAAGGTTTAAAGCTAAACTATTTAGCAAGTCGTATTTTTGCCAGGAATGAAAATGAAAGAAAAAATTGCCAGCCCTAAAAGCCAGGTCAGACCCATACATAAAGATGATCCCATATTTGTAAAAGGTGCCAGGGTTCACAATCTGAAGAACATTGATGTCAGCTTCCCCCGTAATAAGCTGATTGTTGTAACCGGAGTATCTGGTTCAGGGAAATCTTCCCTCACCATTGACACCCTGTTTGCCGAAGGACAAAGACGCTATGCAGAAAGCCTCAGCGCCTATGTGCGGCAGTTCCTCAACCGGATGGACAAGCCCGATGTGGATTATATAAAAGGACTTGCTCCGGCCATTGCTATCGAACAGAAAGTGATCACCCGAACACCGCGGAGCAC
>JBJMLU010000173.1:0-50346 GCA_045805145.1 Flavisolibacter sp.
AAACTCCACCGATCCGGAGGATCTTTTCTATGCGCACATTGGAGGCATGGACGCTTTTGCAAGGGCGCTTTTGGCAGCAGAGAAGATACTGGAGAAGTCCGAATATAAGAGCTTTAGAAAGCAGCGCTATGCTTCCTTTGACCAGGGCCGGGGAAAAGACTTTGAGCAGGGCCACATGACCCTGGAGGAGCTGAGGCAATACGCACTGGAAAAAGGAGAGCCCGAGCAAAGAAGCGCAAGACAGGAGTGGATGGAGAATATGATTGGGAGATATATATAGTTCAAAGTTCAAAGTTCATAGTTCAAAGTTCATAGTTCGGAGTTCAAAGTTGATAGTTCAAAGTTCAAAGTTCATAGTTGATAGTTCAAAGTTGATAGTTCATAGTTCATAGTCTATGTACAATCATAACCAATAAAAACAGCATTGAACTTAAGAGATGAAACCGCAGAGGACGCATAAGACAGAACACGCAAAGGGACGCAAAGAAGTCGTTTCCCTGCGCTTCTTTGCGCTTCCTTGCGCACTTTGCGGTTAACAGCTCTTGTCCAAAGGAAAAACCAATGCCAATAAAAAAGAACCCAGTTTAAAACTTTTATCTTTTGAGTTTTCACTTTTGCCTTAAACATAAACAAAACCAACATGCAACATTTTCTAGACGCGAAGGACTGGATATTCATCGGTCTGTACCTCATTGTTATTGCAGGTGTGGCCATTTGGTCCATCAGAAAAAGCAAGGACTCGCCCACTGATTATTTTCTTGCAAACCGCAACCTGGGATGGTGGGTCATTGGTGCTTCCATTCTTGCTTCCAATGTCGGCTCTGAACATATTGTTGGACTTGCAGGCACCGCAGCCAGTTCCGGTCTCGTGATGGGTCACTATGAACTTCATTCCTGGATTTTGCTCACGCTCGGCTGGGTCTTTGTTCCTTTTTACATGAGAAGCATGGTGTATACGATGCCTGAATTTCTGGAACGAAGGTTTGATGCGCGCTCCAGATGGTTGCTTTCCATAATTCAATTACTTAGTTATGTGATCGCCAAAGCAGCAGTCACTATTTACGCCGGAGCTCTCGTATTCAATTCTCTTCTCGGTATCGATTTCTGGACCGGCGCCATCATCCTCGTGCTGATCACAGGGGTGTATACTGTACTTGGCGGATTGCATGCAGTGATGTATACAGAAGCCATTCAGGCCATTGTTCTTTTATTGGGATCATTGGTGCTTTTGATCATTGGTCTCGACAAAATAGGAGGATGGAACGCCTTGATCCATAGTGTACCGAAAGAAAAGCTCAATATGTTTCCTCCCCTTAGTGACCCCGACCATCCCTGGGCCGGAATTTTATTTGCTTCGCCCATTGTAGGACTATGGTATTGGTGCACCGACCAGCATATTGTGCAAAGATGTCTCGCTGGCAAAAATGAAAAAGAAGCACGACGCGGAACCATCTTTGCCGCGTTTCTGAAACTGATGCCATTTTTTATTTTCCTGATCCCGGGACTGATCGCCTATGTACTGAACCAGCAGGGAAAAATTCATATGAGCAATACTGATACAGCATTTCCGACACTGGTCAAAGAGATCATGCCTTTTGGACTGAGAGGCATTTTGGCGGGTGGATTGCTGGCAGCTTTGATGAGCTCTCTGGCTTCGGTGTACAATGCCTGCTCCACTTTGTTTACCATGGATATTTATAAAAAAATAAAACCAGAAGCAGGAAACAGGGAACTGGTAAGAGTAGGCCGTATTGCCACAGGAATCGTTGTATTGTTGGGAATGATCTGGATCCCTCTGATGAAAAACATTTCTTCAGGTCTTTACGGATATTTGCAAAGCGTGCAATCTTATCTTGCCCCGCCTATCGCTGCTGCCTTTCTGCTTGGCGTATTTTCCAAACGCATCAATGCAAATGGTGCATATACGGCCATGATTACAGGATTTATTATTGGCGTAGTCAAACTCATTCTGGAACTTTCAAAGGCCCATCTTGATCCCGGAGGTATTCCGTATGCATTTGCTACTTTGAACTTCCTGTATTTCTGTATTTATCTTTTTGTATTCTCGGTAGCCTTGATGATTATCGTGAGTATGTTTAGCGCGCGTCCCAGTGAAGAAAAGATCAAGGGTCTTACGTTTGCTACCACAGTAGCAGAAGACCGTATGGCAACCAGGGCCAGCTGGAACAGGTGGGACGTGATCCTTTCAGTAATCATCATTCTTATTATCATTGCGATATTCTGTTATTTCTCTCCGCTTGGCGTTGCGAAATAGATAAGATAATAATGACAAAAATGATTTAGATGAAGTTTTAGAAAAAATATTTTATCGATTAAAGATCCTGCTGCACCGTCAGCAGGATCTTTTGTTATTGAAGATCTTTGACGGAGACCTGGTCCATATCGGTGAATGCCATATTCTCTCCGGCCATCGCCCAGATAAATGAATAATTTCCTGTTGCCACGCCGCTGTGTATGCTCCAGGCAGGAGAGATCACTGCTTCTTCATTGTTCATGAAGAGGTGACGTGTCTCATGCGGTTCTCCCATGAAGTGAATGATTCTTTGGCCTTCGGCAAGGTCAAAATAAAAATAGGCTTCCATTCTGCGGTCGTGTGTATGAGGAGGCATGGTATTCCAGATACTTCCTTTTTTGAAAGTGGTAACACCCAATACCAGTTGACAACTTTTTAATCCATCTGCATGAATGTATTTATTGATTGTTCGGTGGTTGTTGTTGTCAAGGCTTCCCAGTTCAGCGGGAGAAGCTTGTGCGGGTTTCATGAGCTGTGTAGGATATTCGTGGTGAGCAGGGCATGAAAACAAAATAAATTTTGCGGGCTGCGCGCTATCCATGCTGCTGAATAAAATCTTCTGCTTTCCTTTTCCAATGTACAGGCAGTCCAGTCTGTCCAGCTCGAAATTTTCCCCATCCACACTGATCTTCCCTTTTCCTGCAATGCTAACCACTCCGAGCTCGCGACGGCTCAAAAAATATTCAGACTTCAGTTCTTCATATGTTCCGAGTTCGAGCGGAGTATTGGTAGGCGTAGCGGCTCCCACGATCATGCGGTCGTAGTGCGTGTAGGCGCATTCAATCTTTCCGGGCACAACCAGCTGCTGCAACAAAAATTTTTCCCTGATCTGCTTTGTGGTGTAATGGATGAAATCCTGAGGGTGAACCTGATGTATGATCTTCATGGTTTTTGATTGTATGGAACGCGAAAATAATGAATAGTGATTAGTGAATGGTGAATGGTGAATAGTGAATGGTGAATAATGAATGGGAGACGCATGAGAGATCGTAGATGAAAGATGACGGAGGATAGATGACAGATAGATGATAGATGATAGATGACAGAGGACAGAGGACAGAGGAATGGTTAGTTAACAAACCATAAAAAATAAACCTGAAACCATAAGAGAAATCTTCTCTGCGAAAACCTCTGCGCTCTTTTTCTCTTCGGTTAGCAAACAAGAAACAATAAACCATCAACTATAAGAAACTAAAAGCCATTAGTAATTAGCATCGACTGTGAATCCTTCAAAAAATATTCTTCATTTTCCAACGAAGGCTTGTTACCCTGCGTATATGTAGTGGCGTACACAAAGAAACAGTCTCGGTAAAAACCAATAACCAAGGGTAGATGTCCTGAAAAACCTGACAGAACCATATCCATGAAAGCTTTGAAGTCCGGCATCTATGAAAACCAGATATTCCAATCCTTTGAAAAACCATGATCCAATTCATATGAAGGCTAATGAACGACCTGTCCATAAGAGTAAAAAAAATTAGCCTGGCCTCATCTATCTGCAGCTGGTTTAATGGCTGGCTGTAGGTAGAAATATGATTTTAAATTATATGAGGAAGACCAATAGTTCTTTGACTGATGGAAAGCCTTTGGTTGTGTGCGTGTTAAGATTGATGAAAGGCTGGAATACAAGCAGGATAAAGCTTTGAAGGCCTGTGTACGTTGCAAATCTTGCATTTTGGTATTAGCTTTACACCAATCCTTATATTCTATGAGCGACTGCTAATAGTCCTGAGAAATGCCTGTGTTTAAAACGACCCTATCACAAGATGACCTGATAAAAGGTTGTACCCTCAATGATCGCAGGGCGCAGGAGCTGTTATACAAACACTACTGCCAGTCCATGTTGGCGATTTGTATTTCTTACTCCAAGAACGAAGCAGACGCCGTCGAAATTCTGCAAGACGGATTCCTGAAAATTTTCCAGCAGATTCAACGCTACGACTCATCGAAATCATCGCTGTATACCTGGATGAGGACAATCATGGTGAGGACCGCGATTGATTTTTTAAGAAAGAGCAAACAAGCACCGCATGCCATAGAATGGGAGGAACAACATGATCCGGCCATTGATGCGGATGCACTTCAGCAGATGTCGGCACAGGAAATACTTCACCTGCTGCACCAGCTGCCGGAAACAACAAGAGCAGTGTTTAATTTATATATCACGGAAGGCTATTCGCACAGAGAGGTTGGTGAGCTGCTGGCAATCAGTGAAGGCACAAGCAAATGGCACCTTAGCGAAGCCAGAAAATATTTGATGGATTCACTTAAAATGAAAGAAAGAGCGTGAACAGAAGTGTGAAATATGATTTTATCCTTGAAAAACTCGAGCAATACTCGGTGGTGGACAGTTCTGCGCTGTGGAAAAACATAAGCGAGACACTGGACCAGGAGATGCCTGAGGACAAGGATCGTAAACGCTTCGGATGGCTTTTTACACTCAATGGGTTTTTCACCATCATTACATTGAGCTTTCTATCGGTTTTGGCTATTTGCATCTGGACCAAACCAAAACCTGGTAATACAAAACAAATTGTAACTGACTATACACTGATCACATCGAGCCAAAAGGTGAGCACACTGTTTTCTTCAGTGAGTACCACAAGGCCCAATACCGAGTCGGCCACACAGGAAAAAAAGACCTCCGATGCTCCGGCAAATATTCAGCAGCAGGAAAACCCTGATCTTCCTTCTGTAAATCAGTCAATCGAAAAAATTATTGGACGACAGAATACAAACTTAGCCGTGCAGAACGCTGATAAAACAAGGGTGAATAAAACTGAATTGATCCTGGCTAACGAGAACAAAAAGATTTTACCAACCACATTGGTCAGACAGGATAATGCATTGATCATTGAAAATACAGAAGCTGCGGAGTCCTCATTTGGAACGGTTGCAAAAGAATTGAACGTTGATCTGAAGAAGCGTACGGATTTTATAGCCAATGAAAAAAATATTCGCCTATTCTCTATTTCTGCCGATGCAACCGCCCGTGAAAGAAAGGATGTAGTTGGTCCCATCTTCACCAAAAAGCAAGGTCCACAAAAAGGCTTTACTGCAGGTGTTTCATTAAACTATAATGTTCCTGTAAGTAAACAGGAGATCAGCACCGTGAGCATCAATGGAAAGTCGAGTTCACTCATTGACTATCTGCCATCCCTTTATCTGCAGTATCATTTCAACAACAAATTATTAGTAGAATCGGAACTGCAGTTTATTTCTCCGCAGTACACACCCGAACTGAAACTATTCAGCCACAGTTACGATTATACGGCAACAGCCTATAAAGAGCATGCTGTAGCACTCAATAAACTTTATTATCTCAATCTTCCTTTGTCTGTTTCATATACTGTCTTACCCAATCTCTCCATAGGGGCGGGATTACAATATTCTTATCTCAAGCGCAGTGTGCTTGCAGAAGAAGAATGTCAGTGGCAGAAGAACGGAAATGACTGGGTAATGATTTCAGAAACCAAGACCATCGCTGTAAAATCCAATCCGCAGAAAGAATCAAAAGGAAACAGTGGAAATAGCAACAGTAATAATAGTAACGGAAATGGCAATAACGGAAATGGTAGCGGTAATGGTAATAATGGTAATGGCAACGGAAATGGTAATGGCAATGGAAACGGTGGTGGAGGAAATTCGGGAGGTAGCGGAACTTCAGGTGGAGGCGGAACTACAGGCGGTGGAACTACCAGCACAGCAACGGCCGTATTGACTTCAACCGATACGGTAGCCCGCAGTTTCCGTAGCAGTGACTGGAGAATGTTGTTCAATGCCAACTATAGCTGGAAGCGCCTGAACGTTGGATTGCGTTTCAGCCGCGGTCTGGATAATTACATTCACACCCAGGTTACTGGATACAATTCAACCACGGACGTAAAAGACAGGAACGAGTCTTTCCAGTTATACCTCCGTTACAATCTTCTTGATCTTCGCAGAAAGAAAAAATAATCCTGGAACTGAATTTGACGGGTACAACCTTATAGGTCTTTTAAACCTATAAGGTTGTACCCGTCAAAAATTAGACCCTCCTTAAATTGCGGTTAAATCCTAATCATGTCAAAGAATTTCCCTCTGTTGTTTCTGTTGTTTTCATCTTTTGCCCATGCTGATGTCCGCCTTCCTGCTATTCTTTCCAGTCATATGGTCGTTCAACAAAAAAACGAACTGCATTTCTGGGGATGGTGCGAACCGGGTGAAAAAATTCAACTGAAAACAGGTTGGGATACAACTACCTATTCCACTACAGGTACTTCTGCTGCCAAATGGACCATTACCCTTCGCTCTCCCGCAGCAGGTGGACCCTACGATATTTCCATCACGGGCAACAATCACATCCTGATCGAAGATGTACTGGTGGGAGAAGTGTGGCTGTGCAGCGGTCAAAGCAATATGGAGATGAGTGTGAACTGGGGATTGCCATATTCAACAGAGGTAAATGCAGCATCCAACCAACAGATCCGCTTTTTTCAAATTCCAAGAACCACCGCACTCTATCCACAGGAAGACCTGAAAGCACATTGGGTGGTTTGCAATCCCGAAGACATGAAGCGATTCAGTGCCGCAGGATATTTTTTTGGTCTCACACTACAACAACAATTACAAGCTCCGGTTGGATTGATCAATGCCAGCTGGGGCGGAACTCCCGCAGAAGCATGGACCCCCAATAGCATTGTTGAAAACGATAGCATACTAAAAATTGCTGCATCAAAACTAAAGCCTTCGAACGGATGGCCGGTCAATGCGGGCAGCACATTCAACGGCATGATCTATCCGCTTACAAATTTTGCGATCGCAGGCGCCATCTGGTACCAGGGTGAAAGCAACGTGGGAACAGCAAATACCTATACATCGCTTTTCACACGAATGATCCGTAGCTGGAGAAGTGAATGGAAAAAAGATTTTCCATTTTATTTTGTACAAATAGCACCCTTTGCCGGATATGGTGATAAGGACGCTGCTGCTTTCCTCAGAGAAGCGCAAACTAATGCTCTTGAATTGCCTCATACCGGCATGGTGCTGACGACCGACCTTGTAGATAATATCAATGACATTCATCCCAAACTCAAAAAAGAAGTGGGACAAAGACTGGCTAATTATGCTTTGTCAGAAACCTATGGGAAAAATATCGGCGCTTATCAGTCGCCTGTATTTAAAAGCATGAAGGTGGAGAAAAATCATTTGCGCATTTATTTTGATCACGCAGCTCATGGCCTTGTGAGCAGGGGAGGCGCACCTGGTGAAATTTTTATTGCAGGACCGGATCATAATTTTCTTCCAGCCAACGCGCGGATCGAAAAAGATATGCTGGTAGTTTGGAACGATGCAATTCGAAACCCCGTGGCAGTACGCTTCGCATTCAGCAATGCACCCAGGCCCAATTTATTCAACTCAGAGGGACTTCCCGTTATTCCATTCCGGACAGATCATTGGTGAGAGAGAAGCTGATGGCTGATTGCTGTTGGCTAATAGCTGTTAGCCAATAGCCAATAGCTGTTGATGTTTATAGTTTCTTGTTTATTATTCATGGTACTATAACTGCAGTCAGATTTTTTTTCTTCAGATCTCATCTTCTCTTTCTAACCGCGGAGAAAGGAGAAGCAGAGGTTTTCGCAGAGATATTTATCGCGGATAACATGCATCGAGATTGCCGCCCGAAAGGACTGTCCGCAACCGGCGGGGAGGTCACACCTGTCCGTACCGAACGGTACGTTCGGGCGGGGACTGATGATTTCATAGAAACCTTGCTCTCTCCAAATTCCAAATTCCCAATTCCCAATTTCTCCTGGCCACCGTAGCTTTAGCGTAGGTGGCAATACCCCAATACCCTCTCTATCAGCGCCGGACGGTCGTTGTTTAAATGAAGGTTCTTACTCCTGAAGAAACATAGGTCTGACGAAACTCCTTCGGTGTGCAATCTTTTTTCTTTTTAAATATTCGGTTGAAGTTCGACATGTTGTTGAATCCGCACCGGTAGGCAATTTCATTGACGCTTTGGGTGGTTTCAATGAGCATGCGCGATGCATGTCCCAGCCGGATCTCGTTGAGGGTATCAACAAAGTTCTTTCCTGTTCTGAGCTTGAAAAAACGACTGAATGCCACCTCCGACATCGACGCCAGTTTGGATGCTTCGCGCAGAGAAACATTCTTATCGAAGTTTCGATTGAGATAATCCATGATCAACTTCACTCTTCTGCTGTTGTAAGAAAAACTTTCTGCATTGCTGAAAGAGGCATCCGACAAGAGACGCATGTTGCGCGAAATAGAAAGGTCGTGCAGGATGGACAGAAGTTCCAGTACCGAATCAAAGCTTCGTTTTTCAGGAAAGGCAATGAGTCTCGATTCCAGCGATCGAACCGTTTCTGCGGAGAATAGAATGCCGCGGCTGGCATGCTGAAACATCAGGCGAATAAAATTCAACTGATTTCGTTGAAGAAATTTTTCATCCAGCAGGTCGCGGTGGAATTGAATGGTGATCTCCCGAATTTCCCGGTCCTTGCATTTATGGGTGAACCATCCATGCTGAAGGTTAGGGCCCACGAGCACCAGTTCGAGGTCGCCGATTTCTTCTACGTGGTCGCCGATCACACGTTTGGCTCCGGCTGCATTTCCAATGAAATTGAGTTCGAACTCTTCGTGGAAATGCAAGGGAAAATCAAACTCATATTTCTTTCGGGAGAAAACGGTAAAGCAGTCGCCGGGGGTGAGTGGGGTGATCTCCTTCAGTATTTTGGACTTCATAACCTTCTTTTCGAAATGGAATTTAAAAAAAATAGAAATTACATCAATAAAGTATCAAGAGCAAAAATTGAAGAAATGCTTTGCTTTTCCGGGAGGGAAGGCCCTTTTGCAGGAGGCCGAACCTGCGATCCAGTAAAAAATCATGGGCAATTGCTAAAAAAGTATCTCTAAAGGCAGCTGATTAAAAATAATTTTGAGAAGCGCCGTTTTCAAGCCCGGGTCAGTGGGGATGGTGAACCCTGATTTTTTAAGATTGAACAATCGTTTTCGCCTTGTTGGGCAAGGGTATCCGAAAAATCAGGAAAAAAATTTACGAAATCGGTTGCGTAAATTCATTTCTCTTTATATTAGCAAAAGAAACAAGTACTGCTAAACTAACGATATGCTGCTTTTTGGACTGCTTCATTCAACCTCATTCGGGGTTTTCTTTTCAGCACATACTACACTCATTTCTTCTCCGGCGCATTCGCCTACCGGACCATTTTGCAATTCTGCCTAAGAATCCTTGCATACTTGCTTCTCCAATATTCCTCTGATGTACCATTGAAATCCGCCAGATCTTAATATTCACTCAATAGAAAAAACACGATATGAGAAAAAAAGTATTCTCTAGAATGCTTGTACTGCTTTGTGTCAGCTGCATTTCGATGATCACATTTGCCCAGCAGGGAAAAAGGGTTACAGGAACCGTTACAGATGACAAACAGTTACCGCTTGTAGGCGCCACTGTTTCTGTAAAAGGATCGAAGATTTCCACTACTACAGATGCTATTGGCAAATTCAGCCTCACAGTACCAGACAATACACAAACTCTGGTTGTCAGTTATGTGGGCATGCAAAATCGCGAGGTTGAGATCACCAACAATGGAATTGTCAATGCCGTTCTCACACCAACCAGCGGAACACTCACCGATGTAGTGGTGATCGGGTATGGAAGCGCCAGAAAGGCCAACCTCACCACTGCCCAAACTTCTGTGACAGCAAAAGAAATTGACAGAACCGTGAACACCACTTTTGAACAAGCCTTGCAGGGAAGAGCGGCCGGTGTTTACGTGACACAAAATTCAGGACAGCCCGGCGGAGGCTTGTCGGTAAATATTCGTGGCATTAGCTCCCTGAACCGTACGCAACCACTGTATGTGATTGATGGCGTACAGATTCAATCAACCGAAGATGTTTCTTATGGCAATGCCAGTTCCTCCAACTCTTTATCGGGACTCAATCCTGCGGATATCGAAGATGTTGAAGTACTCCAGGGCCCTTCTGCTACTGCCATCTATGGTTCCCGCGGAACCAATGGCGTTATTTTGATCACAACCAAACGCGGAAAGGCAGGAGATTTTAAGATCAACTATATCTATCAATACAGTCTGCAAACACCTCCCCAAAATCTGCCGGTTATGAACCTGCAGCAGTATGCGCAAATGGTGGGTGAGTACCATACCATTGCGGGTGGAACAACACCGGGAGAATTTCTGGATCCTTCGCTGCTCGGTGCAGGTACCGACTGGCAGAAAGAATTGTTCAACAATGCAGCGATGAACAAACACCAGTTGAACCTGAGTGGAGGAAGCAACAATACTACTTATTACATGTCGGGTGAATACATGAACCAGCAGGGTGTGGCTTTGGGTTCGGGATTCAAGCGATATTCATTTCGACTGAACCTGGATAACAAGCCCCGGAAATGGGCTGATATTGGTGTCAATCTGAATTATAACCAGACCAATGAAAACCTGATTGCCACTAACTATGGTGATGCACAAAGTCCACTCATTGCAAATGCCCTGAGATTAACGCCGCAAATCCCCGTGACTAATCTTGATGGAACCTGGGGTGGAAGTGATCCGGTGAATGGTGCCAATCAGTATGCTCCGGTGAATCCCGTGGCCCTCGCCAATCTGATCACCAATAACAATATGAAGAGGAATTTCATGGGAGGTCTCAACATAGGCATCAATATCTTCAAAGGTTTCGTGTTTAGAAGTTCAATTAATGGAAGTGTGGGCAATGGCCTTGCTACTTATTACACACCCACCTACAATATCGACCAGTGGCATTATAATACCAATGCTTCTCTTACTACTGGAACCTACTCTAGCTGGTACTGGAACTGGAATGAATTGCTGGAGTATACAAAACAGATCGGCAAACATAATTTCACGGCCATGGCCAGCCATGAAGCACAGAAATCCGAATACCAGGCCCTGGCCGGAGGCAGAACAGGATTCCTTACCAATAATATTTTTGACCTGAACGTAGGAAATCCTACTTCCGCCACCAATAGCGGAGGTACCTATCCCTGGTCCCAGGAATCTTATCTGGGAAGGGTTACGTATAATTATGACAACCGTTACCTGCTGAACGCTACTTTCAGAACGGATGGCTCTCCCAATTTTGGAGAGAATAAAAAATGGGGCAACTTTCCTTCCCTTTCCGCAGCCTGGAGGGTCAGCAAGGAAAGCTTCTTCAATGTTCCGATCATTAGCGACTTGAAATTGAGATATGAAACAGGCCTGACCGGCAACCCGGGTCCGGGCAATGGGGTATATGCAAGCCTGCAAACTGATGCCACTCCCTGGGGAGCAGGATTTCTGACAGGAAACCTCATCGACCCGAACTATCAGTGGGAAAGTACGAAAACCAACAATTTTGGATTGAACCTGGGACTGGTGAATAACAGGTTCAATATTGAGGCGGATTATTATATCAAGCATACAGACAACCTGATCATGCAGGCTATCGTTCCGGGCTATCTTGGTGCCAATAGCAGCCCGGGCGGATTAGTACCTCCTCTGATTAATGCAGGTAGTCTGAAAACAACCGGGTGGAACCTTACTTTCAACACCGTTAATATCAGCAACAGAAATTTTAGATGGGAAACCAATTTGAATCTTTCTCATTTCAGTACTGTCATCGAAGCGCTCAATTCTGCCAATGCTTTTTTTGATCGCACTTCCTGGTGGATGAATAACTGGACACAACGTGCTGCTATCGGATATGCGCCCTGGTTGTTCCGTGGTTATATTGAAGATGGCATCTTTACATCGGTAGAACAAATTGCCAAGAGCCCTTTACCTGTGGATAATAATGGTAATGCAAGACCCATCGATCCCAATACGGGCATCTGGGTAGGTGATGTAAAATATAAAGACATCAATGGCGATGGAAAGATCGATCAGAACGATATCACCAATATCGGTAATCCCTGGCCGAAGCTTACAGCAGGTTTCACCAATTCATTTAGCTATAAAAATTTTGATCTGAGCATACTCATTACCGGATCTTATGGCAATGATATCTATAACTATATTGCTGCAGAAGCCAGCAATCCCAATAACATCAACCTGAGTCGCAATCTGCTGGTGAATGCCATGCAATATGCCAAACTCAGTACTGATGCCAGCGGAAAGCCGATGCTGCTCAATCCTGGTACAACAGTTCCGCGCATATCGAATAACCAGATCTCTTCCGACAACAACTACGCAAGGATCACCAACAGGTTTGTGGAAGATGGCTCTTACCTGCGTTTGAAAAATATTTCATTGAGCTATAACATTCCTGCCAAGACTGTGAATCGGACAAAAGTGATCAGGGGTTTCAGGGCGACTATCGCTGTTCAAAATATTTATACGCTCACGCATTACACAGGCTATGATCCGGAGATCGGAGCCTACGTGGGCACAGGATCGAGTGGTAGCAATCAGGCCGTTGGTATCGACTTCGGCCGCTATCCCCTCACACCTATGTATTCCGGA
Source organism: Flavisolibacter sp. (assembly GCA_045805145.1). GTDB lineage: Bacteria > Bacteroidota > Bacteroidia > Chitinophagales > Chitinophagaceae > Flavisolibacter. Next base: position 12,820 of record JBJMLU010000173.1, read on the forward strand.
ACAATCAGTGTAAACTTCTAAACTCATTATATGAATAAGCTTGGTAAAATAAATAGTATAGCCTTTTACTTACTGGTTATTTTAATCTTTGCCAGTTGTAAAAAAGCTTTTCTCGATCAGCCTCCGCAAAGTGCAATAGTCGCTACAACATTCTATCAGAACGACCAGCAATTGCTTGCAGGTACCAGTTTGTTATACAACAAGGTCTGGTTCGATTACAACGACAAAGCCATGTACAACCTGGGTGATTTCAGAGGAGGAACGGCTTTCTCTGCCTGGAATGACCGTGGAAATGTGATGTTCAATACAACGTCGGATAATGGCGAGAATGGTTCGTCCTGGCGCGCATTCTTCAACGTAGTGGCCCAGTCCAACCTCACCATCTACAACATCAACAAATACGCAGGCGCCGGAGTGTCGGCGGGAGCAAAGAAAATGGCCATTGCCGAATCAAGATTCATGCGCTCACTGGCCTATCAATACCTGGTAATGAACTGGGGACCGGTGCCGGTCATTGAAAATAATATCGATCAGCTCTTCGATACTTCCATCACTAGAAACACGGTGAAATCTGTTTGGCGTTTTATCACCCGTGAAATGCGCTCAGCAGCTGCGGACCTGCCTGAATCTCCGGTACAGGAAGGAAGGCTCAGCAAGTATTCTGCGGAAGGAATGCTTGCGCGGTTTTATTTGATCCGTGCGGGTGTTGAATCCAATGGCGGTGCAAGGAATCAGACATTTCTTGATAGCGCGAAATATTTTGCAGTGGATGTCATTAACAAAAGTGGAAAGCAACTGCTTAACAATTACGAAACGCTTTTTAAATATCCTTACGACAATAATGCTGAATCACTCTTCGAGTTGCAATGGGTCTTTGCGGGTCCCAACACCTGGGGCACCAACAACAGTATGCCCGAATACCTCGCCTACAGTCCCGATATTTCATTTGGTGGATGGGGAGGAGACAAGGGTTGTACCTGGTGGCTGCTCCAGCAATATGATGGATTTGTACTACAGGGCGATGGAACACTGAAGGGAAGAACACTCGATCAGCGTCTTCATGCCACATACATGCTTCCCGGATTCTATTATCCCGAGATCACCAAAGTGAGCGACAAAACAAAACTGGTGTACAATCCAGGCGGAACAGACAATAATTTTCTTGCTGTAAAAAAATATGTCATCGGCTCACCGGTCGATCTCAATGGCATTGCATCGCAGCAACACTATCCCAATGATACTTACATGATGCGTCTTGCAGAAATGTATCTGATCTATGTGGATGCAACCATCGGCAATAGCGGTTCTACCAGTGATGCTACAGCTATCGGTTATTTCAACAAAGTGCATCAAAGAGCAGGTTTGCCTCCTTATGAAGTGGCAGGAACCAACGGCACAGGCCCACTTACATTTGATATGCTGCTTTCTGAAAGGTTCAAAGAGTTTGCAATGGAGGGAATGTCCTGGTATGACCTGGTAAGTCTTCACTACTGGAATCCTACCAAAGCCTTCTCTATTCTGAACTCGCAGGACAGGGGATTGTTCTTTTCCAAAGCTGACCAGGTTCCCAATCCAACAGTTTGGACATTTAACAAGACTTCCTGGTTCACGGAAAGATATGTCAATGCCAACGAAGGAAATTTTCTTCTGCCGATACCCAGCACTGAGTTGGCACAGGCACCCAACCTGCAAAAGCCTCCGGTAGATTATCCATAAACCCGAAAAATAATTTTTAATTAAAGAAACTGAACGCAATGAAATCCATAAATAAGCTCTTACTGATCATGTTGGTAGCCATAGGGGTAACAGGAGGATTTATTTCCTGTAAAAAAGATAGTACACCTACACCTACCATTAGTTATGTAAGAATAACCAGGCCACAGTCGTCTGACTCGCTGTTGGCCGGTGCTAATCAGGGACAGTTGATTGCCATCATCGGCAATAATCTGCAGGATGCTGTTGAAGTATGGTTCAACGACCAGCAAGCAAGGCTGACACCTACTTATATTACCAGCACCTCACTTCTGGTTTCTGTTCCGAGCCAGATCCCAAAAAGCGTGACCAATAAAATAAAGATCATTTTCAAAAATGGATATGTGTTGCTCTATGATTTCGAGGTGCAGATCAGCAAACCAGTTCTTGCGAGCATGGTAAGTGAATTCGTCAATGATGGCAGCATTGCAACGATCAGGGGAAATTATTTTTATGAACCTCTTACTGTAACGATGACCGGCGGAAAGGTGGCTCAACTGGTTTCTGTAAAAGACAACGAAATTCAGTTTACTGTTCCTGCTGGTTCACAGCCTGGTCAGATTACAGTAAAAACAAATTTTGGTGAGACCAAGTCAGACTTCTGGTTCAGGGATCCCCGCAATCATTTTATTGACAGCGATCCTTACGAGGGATGGCATGAAGCGGCACTTGTTGTCAGCAATCCTGGTCCGAATGATCCTCCGAAGATCAGTGGTAATTATATCCGCGTCAATAAATTCCTTGCTGCGTGGAGCTGGAATGAAATTGCCGACGGACCAGCAGATCAAATGCCCAATCACAGCAAGAATATTCCCGATGATGCCATCCTCAATCCGCAGAATTATAATCTGAAGTTTGAAGTGAACACCATTAAACCTTACAACAATGGAATGATCCGTATCAATGCCGGAACCAGTGTACAGGACCAAACCAACTATCAGTGGAAACCGCCCTTTGACACTCACGGACAGTGGCAGACCGTAGTGATCCCTTACGAAGAAGTGTTCAACAGCTATACGGTGAAACCTACAGTCAATCCCAATGGATACTGGGCCATGATTTTGATGCAAGGCCCGGGCGACCTGGATGCCGATATCAGCTTCGATAATTTCCGTATCGTGCCCAAGGTCTCCAAATAAAACTTTAAACTGCTATAATCTGCAATATGACCAAACTATCTTTTTTAAAGCTGCCTTTGCTTGGCTGCACAATCCTTACCCTTGCATTCCTGTTCTCCTGCACCAAAAAGGATGGGGATCCATATGCGGGTAAGGTAGTCCTTAACAGCTTTGGACCTACGGGTGCAAAACATGGCGACACCATTCGGTTCATTGGTGCTAACCTGAACAAGGTAACGGCCATCCAGTTTACCGGAACCAATGCTGTTGTCGATCAGAAACAATTTAAATCACAGACTTCATCCGAGATCAAACTGATTGTTCCCGATGCAGCTGAAAAAGGTTATGTGACGCTGAGAACGCCCGATGGTGACCTTGTAACCAAAACACAATTTAACCTGGACGTACTCACTACCGTTACTTCCCTTACCAAACAGGCAAGGCCTGGTGACAATGTTACCATCACCGGTACTTATCTGAATTGGGTGGACCGTGTAACGTTCAACAACAACAAAACGGTTCGTAATTTTTCCAACCAGTCGATGACTCAGTTGGTAGTAAAAGTTCCGGATGATGCTCAAACCGGAACATTGGTGCTGCACTATACGGGTACTGATTCTGCAGACCTGGAAACAAAAGATACTTTGAATGTAACCTTGCCTGTCATCACTACGCTTTCTCCCAACCCGGTGAAGCATAAAACAAATCTCACCATCACTGGAACCAATCTTGATCTGGCAAAACAGGTTCTGTTCGCAGGTGTTTCCACGCCTGTTACAAGCTTCGTGAGCCAGACTGCTACGCAGTTGGTTGTTGTTGTTCCTTCAGGTACTCAGAAAGGAAAGGTGACGCTGGCTGCTGCATCAGGAGTGAAGACAGTATCTACTGCTGATCTGGATGTGTTGCTTCCTGCTATTACCGCAATGGCGCCCAATCCCATAGATCCGGGAACCAACCTTACTATTACCGGAACCAATCTTGATTTGGTGACCAACGTTTCCTTTGTTGGCGTATTGGCACCCGTAACCAGCTTTGTGAGTGCGTCGCCCACGCAAATCGTGGTGAAGGTTCCTACAGGAGTATTGAAGGGAAAGATAACTCTGGGCGTATTGAATTCAATACTAACCGTAACATCGGCAGCAGATCTGCAGATCAACGGAGGGCTTCCGCCACTTGCTGATTTTACACTTCCTGTTTATACCGATGCAACACAAAGCGGATTCCAGGACTGGTCGTATACGAACGTTCATGATTTCAACAATAGTTCCAATGTTCGCCAGGGAACAAAATCTATCCTTGCCACATATAAAGACGGAGACTATCAGGGCCTGACCTTCCATAATCCGGGCGCGGCTCCGTCTATGTCTGGATATACAACACTTGAATTTTCCGTATTTGGAGAAACAGGTACTGGTGGAAAGAAATTAAATATCGTCATCAATGGCGATTACAGTCATGTGCTGCAACAAGCTACTGTGAAAGAAGGTGAATGGGCCACGTTCGACATTCCACTTTCTTCCCTGGGAAGTCCTGCTACGATCTCCGAGATCGTACTTCAGGCAACCGGATGGGGTGGAACTTTGCATGTTGACCATGTGGGATTTAGATAGGGTGAATAATGAATGGTGAATGGTGAATAAGAGAGAGTGAATAATGAATAGTGAATAATGAATAGCTTGAAATAAAAAAATTAAAACGAGAGAATCACAATTGACGATTCACGACCATTGACCATTGACCATTCACCATTCACCATTGACCATTCACAACCTCGTTTCTCATAAAGCAATCGTTCGCTAACTGGTTCATTTCAACTGTGTAAATGAGCCAGTTTTTTTTAGAGCGATCTCTCTTGTCTTAAACAAAGCTTCGATGTTCAGGATTCACGGCTTGACCTTGTTGTTTTTATTGATGAATGCAAATTCTTTTTGTCCGGCTTTGTCTTTTCAGCGGGAGAAAGAGAAATCTTTTTTGCAAATCCCTTCGGTAAATGATAACCTGCCCAATGATAAAAAAGCCACGAGGGAAACTATTCACCTCTATCGTCACCTCCAAGCCCTGATGAAGAAAGGCATTCTCTTTGGCCATCAGGATGACCTGGCTTATGGTGTAGGTTGGAAATATGAGCGGGGAAGAAGTGACATTAAAGATGTTACAGGCGACTATCCCGCCGTCTATGGATTTGAGTTGGGCCGGTTGGAACTGGGTCATAAAGTAAACCTCGACAGCGTGCCCTTTGATCAAATAAAAAATTTTATCCGCACTGCTTATGAACGTGGTGGAGTGATCACCCTCAGCTGGCACCTGAATAATCCACTAAGCGGAAAAACTGCATGGGATCCTGCCCCCGGTACAGTGGCTTCCATTTTACCGGGTGGCGAAAAAAATGCATTGTACAAAACCTGGCTCGATAAAGTCGCAGATTTTTTATTAGACCTCAAAGGAAAAAAAGGTGAATACATTCCCATCATCTTTCGTCCCTTTCACGAGCTCAATGGCAATTGGTTCTGGTGGGGACGTTCGCACTGCAGCCCTGAAGAACTCAAACAACTTTACCAGTTTACTGAATCTTATTTGCGTGATGTAAAAAATATCCATCATCTCCTGTATGCATTCAACACCGACCGCTTTAATTCCACGGACGAATACCTGGAACGGTATCCTGGAAACGACTGGGTGGACATTGTAGGTTTTGACATTTATCAACGCAATGAAGGTGAAGCTGCCAACAAACAATTTGTGCAGGACCTCGACAAAATGCTTTCGCTGTTGGAGGGCATTGCAAACGAAAAAGGAAAGATACCCGCACTCACTGAATTTGGATTTGCTTCTGTTCCCGATCATAACTGGTGGACCTCAGTGTTCTGGAAGGCGCTCGCACCACATCATGTGGCCTATGCCTTAGCCTGGCGCAATGCAGGCGCGAAATCGAACGGGCAATACGAATTTTATGTGCCCTACAAAGGGCAGGCAAGTGCTGCCGACTTCGTGAAATTTTACCATGAAAAAAGAACCCTGTTCCAAAAAGAAGTATCGAAAGAAAACATCTATCAATAATTTTTCTTCAAAAAAACTTTTATTCGAAAATAAAATAGAATTAAGAACCTCGTCTCATGAAGCTGCACCTTGTTGACATATTGATCATTCTTGCTTACCTCGTCATGATGCTGATGATCGGGTGGTTCCTTCGCAAGAAGGCAAGTCAGAACAAGGAGAGCTATTTGCTGGGAGGAAAAAAACTTCCCTGGTATCTTCTTGGACTCAGTGATGCTTCCGATATGTTCGACATCAGTGGAACGATGTGGATGGTAGCCCTTTGTTTTGTTTACGGCATGAAGAGCATCTGGATACCATGGCTATGGCCGGTGTTTAACCAGGTATTCAACATGATGTTTCTCGCCAAATGGCTGCGCCGTTCCAATGCCAATACCGGAGCCGAATGGCTGGCCACAAGGTTCGGCACCAAAGACAGGGGAGTGAAAGCTTCGCACAATGTGGTTGTTGCTTTTGCTCTCATCGGATGTCTTGGTTTTCTTGCGTATGGATTTGTAGGACTTGGAAAATTCATTGAGATGTTTGTTCCCTGGAACCTTGTTCAACCCTATGTTCCTTTTCACATTGCTCCCGAATATGTGGCTCATTTTTATGGAATCATTTTTACCTGCTTCGCTGTTTTTTATTCCATTCTCGGCGGCATGCACAGTATTGTACTGGGTGACCTGATCAAATACATCATCATGACCATCGGTTGCCTTGCCATTGCGGTGATTGCCATGATGCACCTGCACTCCGGCACCAGGACTTTAAATATTCCATCGGGATGGACCAATCCATTTTTCAACTGGAAGCTTGGCCTTGACTGGTCGCATCATATTCCCCAGGCCAATAAAAAGATCAGTGATGATGGCTTTGGCATTTTTGGTTTCTTTTTTATGATGATGTTGTTCAAGGGCGTATTTGCTTCTTTTGCAGGACCTGCACCCAATTATGATATGCAGAAGATCCTTTCTTCACGTTCGCCGAAGGAAGCATCCAAGATGACGGGGTTCGTTTCCATCATTCTTCTTCCTGTTCGTTATTCCATGGTCATTGGTCTTACTGTATTGGGACTATTGTATTACCAGCAGTTGAACCTGGACAACGGGGCAGGTGCTACTGATTTTGAAAGAGTGTTGCCTGCAACCATCAATAATTTTTTACCTGTGGGTATTATGGGGATTGTGCTTACCGGACTGCTGGGTGCATTTATGGGTACTTTTTCAGGAACGCTCAATGCCGCACAAGCATACATCGTCAATGATATTTACTTGAAGTATTTCAATCCACGCGCTTCCAACAAAAAGATCATGGTCATGAATTATCTCTCTGGACTTTTGATCGTTCTGGTTGGTGTGATCCTTGGATTTTTTGCAAAAGATGTAAACAGTATCCTGCAATGGATCGTGGGCGCTTTGTATGGAGGTTATATTGCAGCCAACGTGTTGAAATGGTATTGGTGGCGATTCAATGCAAATGGTTTTTTCTGGGGCATGGCAGCAGGTATTACAGCAGCACTGGTCTTTCCTTTTATTTTTCCCAACACACTTCCACTGTATGTGTGGCCGGTGCTCTTTCTTATTTCCATTGCGGGATGCCTGGTTGGAACCTATACCGCACCCCCTACGGAAATTCAGGTGTTGAAAAATTTTTACCGGACTGTAAGACCATGGGGATTCTGGAAGCCCGTTCACCTGGAAGTGGTGGCCGAACACCCGCACTTTGAAGAAAACAAAAGATTTCGCCTGGATATGTTCAACGTGGTGCTGGGAATCATTGCGCAATGCTGCCTCACAATTTTACCTATGTATGTAGTGCTTTGGCTCAAGCTTCCGCTGCTTGTAACCGTAGTAATACTGTTGATCATTGTGACGATATTAAAAAGAACCTGGTGGAATAAACTTGAAAACTAATTTTTTATCATAGGCCTTTGGCTATAAAACTGAGATGATGCATAGAAATTTTGAGAACCGGTTGCAGGATCTGCAGAAAAACTGGACAAGCCTGGCAGGTAGAAGAAATAGAAAACTGGAAGCTGGCAATGGTGTGTTCGACCGGTATGCCCATCCTGTACTCACCGCCCAACACACTCCTTTGTTCTGGCGTTACGACCTGAATCCCCGCACCAATCCTTTTTTGATGGAAAGGTTTGGCATCAACGCTGTTTTTAATTCCGGCGCTATTCGCCTCAATGGAAAATATTATCTCGTGGCCAGAGTGGAAGGAGTGGACCGCAAATCATTTTTCGCCATCGCTGAAAGTCCTAACGGTATTGATCATTTCCAGTTCTGGGATTATCCGCTCGAACTTCCGCAGGGAGAAGAGCCCGATACCAATGTGTACGACATGCGCCTGGTGCAACACGAAGATGGATGGATCTATGGTTTGTTCTGCACCGAGCGCCGCGATCCTTCTGCCTCAGAAGCCGACCAGTCTTCTGCTATTGCGCAATGTGGTATTGTTCGTACAAAAGACTTGTTGCAATGGGAAAGATTAGCGGACCTGAAGACTCCTTCGCCACAACAACGCAACGTAGTGCTTCATCCTGAATTTGTTCGCGGTAAATATGCTTTTTATACAAGGCCACAGGATGGATTCATCAATACAGGAAAGGGCGGAGGAATAGGATTTGGTCTGAGCGATTGCATGGAAAGAGCAGTAATTGAAAAAGAGACCGTGATCGATCCAAAAATTTATCACACAGTCTATGAAGCAAAGAATGGACTCGGTCCGGCTCCCATCCGAACCAGCAAGGGATGGATTCACCTGGCACATGGTGTGCGCAATACCGCAGCAGGACTTCGCTACACACTATATTTATTCATGACTGCACTGGATGATCTCACACGCGTGATCTATAAACCTGCAGGTTATTTCATGGCGCCTGAAGGAGAGGAAAGGGTTGGTGATGTATCCAACGTGGTGTTCAGCAATGGATGGACGGTGGATGAAGAAGGCACGGTGTTGATCTATTATGCATCCTCCGATACCCGTCAGCACGTAGCTTCTTCTTCTGTTGAGCGTCTGCTCGATTATGTAATGAACACACCGCAGGATGGATTTACTTCAGCCAGTTCGGTGCAGAACCTGGTAAAAATTATTGATGAAAATAAAAAGCTGGAGAATAACAAACCTCAAAAAGAAGAACAAAAGAAGAACAGGAAGGAAATGAAAAAAAGATTTGAGGATTACTGAGAGAAGCTATTAGCTATTAGCTGATGGCTGTTGGTTTTGTATTAATCAGCAAAACGGCGGCCTTCATGATGTTAAGTAAAATGATTGAACTGGGTCAATATAAAAAGGAGATGGAGGAAGAACTGCATTCCATTTTGGATTACTGGATGCAATTCGCACCCGACAGGGAGCAGGGTGGCTTTGTCGGAAAGATTGATCACCAAAATCAAATCACCAAAACTGCGCCTAAGGGATCGGTGCTCAACAGCCGCATTCTTTGGGCTTTTTCGGCAGCATACCGCCATTCAAAAAACGAAGCGTATCTGAAAATGGCCCAAGGCGCATTTGATTATCTAAACAAACATTTTTTGGACCCTGAATTTGGTGGCATGTTCTGGACGGTGGATCACAAGGGACAACCGCTGGATACAAAAAAACAAATCTATGCTTTGGCCTTCGCAGTTTATGGCATGAGTGAATTTTACATGGCTTCTCAAATAGAAGAAGCAAAAACAAGGGCGATTGATCTTTATAAAACAATTGTACGCTATAGCTACGACGAAAAGAATGGAGGTTATCTGGAAGCCCTCTCGCGCGATTGGAAAGAACTGCCTGACCTGCGACTGAGTAAAAAAGATGCGAACGAAAAAAAATCCATGAACACACACCTGCATGTTCTGGAAGCTTTCGCCAACCTCTATTCCGTTTTCCCGGATCCTGAATTAAAACAGCGAATCCTGGAACTGCTCCGGATATTTCTGGATCACATGATCTCCGATAAACATCATCTTATTTTGTTTTTCGACGAGGAATGGAGGGAGCGGTCTTCACTGGTTTCTTATGGACACGATATTGAAGCAGCCTGGCTCTTGCAGGAAGCAGCGGAACGGATTGGAGACAAGGCAATTTTGGATGAAGTAAAGAATATTTCCCTGAAGCTGGCAGAAGCCACCATTGAAGGCCTGGATGAAGACGGCGGCCTCTGGTATGAATACGATCCGCAGGAAGATCATTTGATCAGGGAAAAACATTCCTGGCCGCAGGCTGAAGCCATAGTGGGATTTTTCAATGCCTGGCAAATCAGTGGTGAAGAAAAATTCCTCCATCATTCATGGCGGAGCTGGAAATTTACACACCGATACATTCGCGACAACGATGGCGGTGAATGGTATTGGGGTGTTCGCGATAACTATGCACCCATGAAAGAAGAGGACAAGGTGGGGATCTGGAAATGCCCCTATCACAATACCCGTGCCTGCCTTGAATTGATTCACCGAATTTAAAAACGATAATCTTTATGCGTCATCTTCAACTCATATTCCTGGTTTTTGCGACGAGCATTTCCAGGGCTCAAAACACTGGTTTGTTCGAGGGACATGATGATGTAGGAAATGTGTTGCACAAGGGCTCCCTTCGCTACGATGATAAGACAGGAAACTATACGATCACGGGCTCCGGATCCAATATCTGGTTCAAGTCGGACCAATTTCAATATGGCTGGAAAAAAATGAAGGGCAACTTTATTCTGCAGGCTCGTGGAAAATTTTTAGGTACAGGCCACGAAGCTCACCGCAAAACCGGCTGGATGATCCGTTCTTCTCTTGACACCAGTGCATCCATGGCGGCAGCAACGGTTCATGGCGACGGACTCACATCGCTGCAATACAGGAAAAAGTCAGGCGAAGACATCGAGGAAACGAGATCTGCGGTTTCAGCTCCTGATGTACTTCAACTGGAAAGAAGGGGAAATCGCTTCATCATGTCGGTGGCTCATGACGGTGATCCCTATACGCAAACAGAACTTTCCGACCTGGACCTGGGCGATGAGGTATATGTTGGTCTTTTTGTTTGCGCACACAACAAGGATTTTGAAGAAACAGCTGTATTTGATAATGTGCGCATCACAGTGCCTGCCAAAGAAAATTTTGTTCCTTATCGGGAGTACATTGGAAGCAATCTGGAACTGATGGACATTCAATCCGGCAAGCGTGACATCGTTTATCATGAACCAGTTTCTCTTCAGGCACCCAACTGGAGCCGCGATGGAAAATTTTTAATTTACAACAAGCAGGGACAAATCTTTCACTTTGATTTGAAAAAAAGAAAGTCCACCCTTCTATCAACGGGAACTGTCAAAAACAACAACAACGACCATGTACTTTCTTTCAATGGAAAAATGCTCGGGCTCAGCGCCACTTCTCCAGATGGAAAATACAATTCAGTAGTTTATACTGTACCGCTCAAAGGAGGACAGCCAACTCAGATCACACCAACCGGTCCTTCTTATTTGCACAGCTGGTCGCCGGATGGAAAATATTTAATTTTTACAGGTCAGCGCAATGATGAATTTGACATTTACAGAGTTCCATCAACAGGAGGAGAGGAGCTGCGGCTCACCACCAACAAAGGTTTGGACGATGGATCCGAGTATAGTCCCGACGGAAAATATATTTATTTCAATTCTGTTCGCAGTGGAACCATGCAGATCTGGCGCATGAATAGTGATGGCTCCAACCAGGTAGCGCTAACTTCGGATGAATACAACAACTGGTTTCCGCATGTATCGCCCGATAATCAATGGATCGTTTTTCTTTCGTTTGGACAAGATGTAAAGCCGGATGATCATCCTTTTTATAAACATGTTTATCTGCGATTGATGCCGGTAGACGGGGGAAAACCAAAAGTTATTGCCTATCTCTACGGAGGTCAGGGCACCATTAATACGCCATCCTGGTCTCCGGATAGTAAGAGAATCGCATTTATCAGCAATTCCGATTAGTCGAATTATAAAACAACTGCAATGAATCAACTCAGGAAAATATCAGGCATCGCTTCTGTTTTCTTTTTATCCCTGGTCTTCTTTCGCGCGCATGCGCAACTCAATCCTGCCATTGAATCCAAAATCAATGGCCTGCTCAAACAAATGACCCTCGAAGAAAAAGTGGGACAGATGGCGCAGGTATCCATTGAATCATTGGGCGGGTCGAAGAACGGGCAACCATTTGACTTTTCGGACAAGATGAAGGACGCGGTCGTCAATTATAAAATTGGTTCCATCCTTAATTCACCCGGTCCTTTGCAAAGTGCTTCTGACTGGAACCGCCTCATTACAGAAATGCAGGATGCAGCTAAAAATACGCGTTTAAAAATACCGGTGCTTTATGGACTCGATGATATCCACGGAGTGAACTATGCTTCCGGAACAACACTGTTTCCGCAAGAAATTGGACAGGCTGCTACCTGGAATCGCCAACTGATTTTCAATGAAGGAGTGATTACGGCTTATGAAGCCAGGGCATTGGGCGTACCCTGGACTTTTTCTCCGGTGCTGGACCTCGGTACCAATCCGCAATGGCCTCGCATCTGGGAAGGCTATGGTGAAGATCCATTTTTGATTTCCGAACTCGGAGTACAGTTCATCAAGGGCGTGCAGGATCCACTGGGCAGCAGAGAAAAACTGATCGTGAGTTTAAAACACTACATGGCTTATTCTGATCCTAAATCAGGCAAGGACAGAACGGATGCCTGGATACCGGAATACTATCTGCGCGAATATCATCTTCCTCCCTTTGCTGCTGCTGTAAAAGCAGGTGCACGCAATGTAATGGTCAATTCCGCATTGATCAACGGCATTCCAACGCACGTGAATAAACATATACTCACCGATATTTTAAAAAATGAATTAGGCTTCACCGGATTTATTGTCACCGACTGGCAGGATATTGAAAATGTCTACCGGCGTGATAAAATAACAAAGGACGTGAAAGAAGCCATCATGCTCGCCATCAATGCCGGTATTGATATGTCCATGATCCCCTATGATTACAAAGGGTTCACCGCCGACCTGATTGCGCTTGTAAAAGAAGGCAAGGTATCACAATCGAGGATAGACGACGCAGTGAGAAGGATTCTTCGTGTGAAATATGAAATAGGTTTGTTTGAAACACCTGTGACCTATCTGAAGGACTATCCCAAATTCGGAAGTCCTGAATTTGAAAGAGCTTCTTACAATACAGCAGCTGAATCCATCACGCTTCTCAAAAATGTAAACAACACTTTACCACTGCGTGCAGGACAAAAGATCTTGGTCACCGGCCCCAATGCCAACTCCATGCGCACGCTCAATGGCGGCTGGACTTATACCTGGCAGGGCGACCGGACCGACCAGTATGCAGCGAAGTACAACACCATTGTAGAAGCACTCAGAAAAAAAATGGGCGAGGGCAATGTAAATTTTGTAGAAGGCGTGGTGTATAAAATGCATGGACCTTATTATGAGGACTCGGTGGTGAATATTGATGCAGCGGTGCAGGCAGCAGCCAGCGCCGATTATGTGCTCGTCTGTATTGGTGAGAACAGTTATACTGAAACTCCGGGAAATTTGAATGACCTGACCCTGTCCGACAACCAGCTTGCACTTGCTGAAGCATTGATCAAGACAGGCAAACCGGTTGTGCTGCTGCTCAATGAAGGAAGACCCAGGATTATTAGAAGAATTGAAGGAGGCGCTGCTGCCATTGTGGATCTTTTTCTCCCCGGAAATTTTGGTGCCGACGCGCTTGCAGATATTCTTGCCGGAGATGTCAATCCAAGTGGCAAACTGCCCATCACCTATCCGCGCTATACCAATTCGCTGGTGGGATATATTCATAAACCATCGGAAGGAGAAACCAATCCCCAGGGAGGCGAATCCAATTCACAATATCCATTCGGCTTTGGATTGTCGTACACAAATTTTTCCTACAGCAATCTTCAGATCAGCAAAAACAGTTTCGGTCCTGATGAAACAGCGGATATTTCTGTAACTGTCACCAACAATGGAAATCGTGCCGGCAAAGAAGTAGTGCAGCTCTTTATCTCCGACCTCGTTGCTTCATTTACTCCGGATGTAAAAAGACTCAGGGGATTTGAGAAGATCGAGCTAAAAGCCGGTGAGTCGAGGACCGTACAATTCCATATTCCCATGAAGCAGCTGGCCTTTGTGAATCTTTCCAACAAAAAAGTTCTGGAGCAGGGAGAATTCAAGGCGCAGGTAGCCAATCAAACGGCTAATTTTTCTGTAAACAAAACGTTGGTATTCTAGGATGAAAGAAAGAACAAGAATTCTTGCTGCTATTTTATCGGTCCTCATTTTTTTACTGGATGCGCACGCCGGTGATTTTAAAAAAACAGCCGACGGTGTCATCGTCTATCCTGATTCTTCCTATGCAGGTGGCGTGCATGCCCTTCGTCTTTATGTGATCAATGAAAATATTATTCGCGTTCATGCCTATGCGCAAAACAGTGAACCTGAAAATAATTCTCTCATCATTCTGTCAGGGCTGGCCAACAAAGTAAAATTTGAAGTTCGTCCGGATCATGGAAAGGTGAGGTTGATCACTTCAAAGGTCGCAGCAATCGTAGATCTGCGAACAGGACAGGTTTCTTTTGAAGAAGCTTCAGGAAAAAGGATTTTGCGCGAGGAGATGATGGGAAGAATAGTAACACCAGCGGTTTTTGATGGAAAGTCTTTGTATCATATCCGGCAAAATTTTCAGACGCAGCCGGATGACGCGTGGTATGGATTGGGACAGCACCAGGATGGTTTGATGAATTACAAGGGCAATCAGGTGCAGCTTTTTCAGAACAATACCGAAGTAGCCGTTCCTTTTCTTCTGTCCCGAAAAAATTATGGTATTCTCTGGGATAATTATTCGCTCACTGCCGTTGGAGATCTTCGTCCTTACCAGGAAATTCACCAGCTGCAACTCTTTTCAAAAAATGGTGAAGAAGGATGGCTTACGGCCAGTTATAGCAACGACCGCAATCATCCTGAGCAAGTGGCCGTAGAAAGACCTGAATCTTCCATAGACCTTGCTTATCTCAATGATTCAAAATTATTCCTGCCTGCCGATTTCAAACCACAAAACGGTGTGGTGCATTGGGAAGGCTCCATTGCCAGCTCCATCAATGGCATTCATAAATTCCGGTTCACTTATGCCGGTTACATTAAAGTATGGATCAATGGCGAACTGTTGATGGATCGCTGGCGCCAGGCCTGGAATCCAGGGTCAGCTATTTTAGATGTAAACCTGGAGCCAGGAAAAAAATATTCTTTCCGTATCGAATGGATTCCTGACGGGGGAGAATCGTATATCTCCTGTAAATTTTTACCACCTGTTCCCGCCAACCACAAGGATGAATTTGGATTTTCATCTGAAGCCGGAACAGCACTGGACTATTATTTCATTTCCGGAAAAAATATGGACAGTGTGATCTCTGGTTATCGTTATCTCACGGGCAAGGCCGTGATCCTTCCACTCTGGGCTTTTGGAAAATGGCAAAGCCGCGAGCGATACAAAACAGAAAATGAATTGCTGGATGTAGCGGCAGAATTCAGGAAAAGAAAAATTCCACTGGACAATATTGTGCTCGACTGGAATTACTGGAGAGAACCAGAATGGGGCAGCCAGCAATTCGATCCGTCGCGTTTTCCTTCTCCCGACAGCATGATCCGCGCCTTACATCTGAACGATCATCTTCATTTCATGATCTCGGTCTGGCCAAAATTTTATGAAGGCATCTCCACCTACAAATATTTTGACAGCAAAGGATGGCTCTACAAAAGAAATATTGCGAACAGACAAAGGGACTGGATCGCGCAAGGATATGTTTCTACATTTTATGATGCATTCAATGTGGAAGCGCAGAAAGGTTTCTGGGACCTCATTAATCAGCATCTCTATAGTAAAGGTGTAGATGCCTGGTGGATGGACGCCAGTGAACCGGATATTCTCTCCAATGTGAATCCACAAAAAAGAAAAGAGGAGATGACGCCAACAGCATTGGGACCATCAGCAGAATTTCTCAATGCTTACCCCATGGAAAATGCAAGAGGCATTTATGAAGGACAGCGGGCTTCCAATCCCAATGCACGCGTGTTCATTCTGACGCGTTCTGCATTTGCTGGATCACAGCGCTATGCCGCAGCCACGTGGAGCGGTGATATCTCCTCGCGGTGGCACGAGATGAAAAACCAGATCTCCGCAGGCGTCAATTTTTCCATGTCGGGTATTCCATATTGGACTATGGATATTGGAGGGTTTGCAGTGGAAAGAAGGTTTGAACATCTGAACGATCAAGACCTGGATGAATGGAGAGAGCTCATGACACGCTGGTACCAGTTTGGTGCTTTTGTTCCTTTGTTCCGAGTGCATGGACAATTTCCTTACCGCGAGATCTTCAATATTGCTCCTGAATCACATCCTGCTTACCAGTCCATGTTGTTTTATGACCATCTTCGTTACAGGCTGCTTCCCTACATCTATTCGCTTGCAGGGAAAGCATGGCAGAATAATTATACGCTGATGCGAGGACTGGTGATGAATTTTCCCGGCGACAGCATTGCAGCCAACCGGAATGATGAATATCTTTTTGGTCCTTCCTTGCTGGTGGCACCGGTATATCAGTATGGTGAAAGAAAAAAAGAAGTCTACCTTCCTGAGGGAAGCGGATGGTACGATTTGTATTCCGGCAAATATTTTATAGGCGCACAGAAATTGCAGGCTGATGCGCCTTATGAACGAATGCCTGTTTTTGTTCGTGAAGGTTCCATTCTTCCTTTTGGACCGGAATTGCAGTACACCAATGAAAAACCTGCAGACACCATTCATTTATTTGTGTACACCGGCAGAAATGCTTCTTTCGAATTGTATGAAGATGAAGGAACAAATTACAACTATGAGAAAGGAATGTATTCCAATATCCGGATGGATTATGATGAAAACAAACAAACATTGACCATCGCTGATAGAAAAGGAAATTTTCCAGGCATGCTTCAAAAAAGAATTTTTATTGTCAGCCGTGTAAGCAGTAAAGCGCCTGTTGAATGGAATCCAGACCGAAGTGGAACGGTTGTATCCTATGAAGGAAAAAAAATAATCATCAACTTGAAACCCTGATTGTATGAAACATATTTTCAAAATAGTGATGCTGGCAGCTGTGATGGGCATGCCTTTTTGTAAAAAAACTTCCGGGAGCACGGATAACAATACCGGAGGTACGAATACCGGCGGTGGAGGTGGTAATAATCAACCACCGGTTGATCCGCCAACAGCCAGTACCATTGGCTTTTTCCTGGATGACTGGCAGCCCAAAAATTTTACTATTCCTTCCTACACCGACACAACAGCAGCTTCCGGTACGGCGAGCTCCTTTGTCACCATTGATGCATCAAAAATCATAACGAAGATTCCAAAGACCATATTCGGACAAAATGCAAATCTGTGGATGTCGCAAATGGTGACGGAGAGCCCTTTGATGACCCATCTCACCAATCTTCATCCTAATCCTATCCGTTTTCCAGGTGGAAGTATCAGCGATGTTTATTTCTGGAATTCCAATCCTGGTCAGCCTCCTGCCGATGCGCCTGATTCATTGGTTGATGCCAATGGAAATAAAACGCCTTCGGGTTTTTGGTATGGAAAGAATAATGATTCATGGACCGCTTCCCTGGACAGTTACTACAATCTGCTGCAACAGACCAACAGCCAGGGAATGATCACTGTGAATTATGGTTATGCGCGATATGGAACTTCTTCCAACCCGGTAGCTTCGGCGGCGCACCTGGCCGCAGATTGGGTTCGGTACGACAGGGGCCGAACCAAATTCTGGGAGATCGGCAATGAATGCAATGGCACCTGGGAAGCAGGCTACCGTATCAATACCGCTACTAACAAGGATGGACAGCCGCAGATTGTGACCGGTGCTTTGTATGGAAAACACCTGCGGGTGTTTGTTGACTCGATGAGAAAGGCAGCACAGGAAATTGGAAAGACGATTTACATCGGTGCTTATATTTTGGAAAAACAACCAGAGTCCTGGCAAACACCCACAGACCAAAGCTGGAATAGTGGTGTGTTTGCCCAGAGCAATAACGCGGCAGATTTTTATATCATCCACAGTTATTATACGCCCTACCAGCAAAACTCGACCGCAGATGTTATTCTCAATACAGCGATAGACAATACTGCCTCCATCATGAACTATACGAAGACTTCCATTACCAATTCAGGCGCGCAGGATAAACCCATTGCGCTCACCGAGTGGAATATTACTTCACAGGGATCAATGCAGGAGGTGTCGTATATCAGCGGTATGCATGCAGCCATCCTGTTGGGAGAGAGCATCAAGAATAAATTTGGAGAAACCAGCAGGTGGGACCTGGCCAATGGTTGGGATAATGGAAACGATATGGGATTGTTTAATAACGGCGACGAGCCCGGAGTAAGCAAATGGAATCCGAGGCCTTCGTTTTATTATATGTACTATTTTCAAAAAATGCTCGGTGACCGGATGCTGGGTACCACAGTGATCGGCAGTGCGCTTGCCTATGCTTCTTCCTTCACGTCAGGAGAAAAAGGCGTGATCCTGGTGAATAAAAATACTTCAGCCCAAACCGTGAACGTGAGCATCGATCATGCTACTGCAGGTGACCGGTATTACTGGTACATGCTTACAGGTGGAACGGACAATGGAGAATTTTCACGCAAGGTCTATGTGAATGGAAGAGGGCCTTCAGAAATTTCGGGAGGACCGGCGGGCAGCTATGCTGGATTGAAAGCTTATTCTGCTTTGAAAACAAATGGTATCGTCATTACACTTCCCGCACGTTCAGTGGCCTATATGGTCATCGGAAAATAATTAATATCTATGTTCAAAAAAATTCTTCTTCTTTTTGTTTTTCTATCCGGTCAAAAAATCTTTGCGCAAAAATTTGAACAGTTGGCGCTCACGCCTCCCATGGGCTGGAACAGCTGGAATATTTTTCAAACAAACATCAACGAACAGATGGTGCGGGACGTAGCAGACGCCATGGTCTCTTCCGGGATGAAAGATGCCGGCTATAGCTATATTGTTCTGGATGATGGCTGGATGTCGAAAGAAAGAGATTCCATCACGGGTAATCTTGTTGCTGATCCAAAAAAATTTCCTTCCGGTATCAGGGCACTCGCAGATTATATTCATGCAAAGGGACTCAAGTTTGGATTGTACAATTGCGCCGGTACAAAAACCTGTGCAGGCTATCCGGGCACACGTGGTTATGAATACCAGGACGCGCGCTACTATGCATCGGTAGATTGCGACTATCTCAAATTTGACTGGTGCAATACCGAGGGCATCAATCCCAAAGAAGCCTATGCCACTATGAGCAAGGCCCTTCGTGCTGCCGGCAGACCCATTGTATTCAGTCTGTGTGAATGGGGTACCAGCAAGCCCTGGGAATGGGCCAGCCCTGTAGGCCATTTGTGGCGTACTACCGGTGATATCTATGCGCAGTTTGATTCGGTGCATCATTTTGGAAACTGGAGTGCGTTGGGTGTAATGACCATTGTAGACTTGCAGCAAGGCCTGAGAAAATATGCAGGACCAGGCCACTGGAATGATCCCGACATGCTGGAAGTGGGAAATGGTTTGACAGAGGCGGAGAACCGCGCGCATTTTTCGATCTGGTGTATGCTGGCCGCTCCCCTCATTTCAGGCAACGACCTTCGGCATATGCCGGAAGCAACGCGCAAGGTGCTCACCAACCACGATGTTGTTGGAGTAGACCAGGATCCTCTTGGAATTGAAGCCTTCAAATATTCGGACAAGGACAGTATTCAAACCTGGTTCAAACCGCTAAGCAACGGAGACTGGGCGGTTTGTTTTCTCAACCGGGGCAGCCGTGCGCAGCAGTTAAATTTTAATTTTCAGGCAACCACCATTGTTGATAGTTTGACGAACCGCTCACTCGATAAAAAGAATGTGTACAGAATTCGGGACCTATGGAGTGGAAATGACCTGGGCACAACAAAAAAGCCTGTCAGTGCTACGGTTGGTTCGCACGATGTATTGATGATGCGGCTGAACCATTAAAACCAAACGATGGAAAGAAGATCATTTATCAAGCAAACAGGTCTGGTAGCAGCAGGATGGGGACTGGCCGGATCCTCCGCTTTTGCAACAATTAAAACCAAAAACAAGTTACCGCGTTGGAGGGGATTCAATCTTACTGATTTCAACACACCCAATCCTTCGCCCTCGCGGAAATACACAACCGGAGAACACCTGAAGTGGATGCAGGACTGGGGTTTTGATTTTGTTCGGCTTCCTATTTCCTATCCTTATTATCTGGACTATGACCACAGCAAACCCATTTCTCCCGATGATGTATATAAAATAAATGAAGCAGCTGTGGACCGCATCAATCAGCTGGTTCAACTTGCACACGAGAACAATCTTCATGTATGCCTGAACCTTCACCGTGCTCCTGGATATTGCATCAATGCAGGATTTACGGAGCCATATAATTTATGGAAGGACCAGGCTGCGCAGGATGCTTTTTATTTTCACTGGAACTTTTGGGGCAGTCGCTATAAAAATGTTTCTTCCAAAAAAATCAGCTTCGATCTGTTGAATGAACCTTGCATGCGTGAAGACATGAACGACCAGCATTCGAAAAATAGTTCCATACCCGGGGCTCTTTACCGCGAAGTAGCCCGCAGTGCTGCAGAAGCCATTCGAAAAGAAAACAAAGATCATCTCGTGATCGCTGATGGAAACAATGTAGGCAATGAACCCATACCGGCGCTGTCTGATCTCAATATTGCGCAAAGCTGCCGTGGATATTTTCCTCATGCCATTTCTCACTACAAAGCACCCTGGGCCAATAAAGATCCGGAACATCTTCCTCTTCCACAATACCCCGGACAGGTAGGCAATCAGTATCTCGATCGGAAGCTGGTGGAGCAATACTATCAGCCCTGGATCGATATGCTGAACAAAGGCGTGGGGATTCATTGTGGTGAGTGCGGATGCTGGAACAAAACGCCTCATGATGTCTTCCTTCGCTGGTTCTCCGACGTACTCGACATTCTTACTAGGCACCAGATTGGTTATGCATTGTGGGAATTTATTGGTGATTTTGGTATTTTAAATTCGGGCCGCGAGGATGTAAGCTATGAAGATTGGCATGGCCTTAAACTCGATCGCAAATTGTTGGACTTACTGAAAAACTACTGATACATGAAACCATTTCGATTGCTTTTTGTTTTGCTTGTATTTTCTATTACCACGCATGCGCAAAAACGTTCACGCACCGATTTTGATGAAGACTGGAAGTTCCGGCTCGATAGTGTTGCTTCATACAGTGATCCTGCTATTGATGATGCGTCGTGGAGAACGCTGAACCTTCCGCACGACTGGAGCATTGAAGGAAGTTTTAGTACCGACAATCCTGCAGGTGTAGGTGGCGGCGCACTTCCGGGCGGAGTTGGCTGGTACCGCAAGCATTTTGTGATTCCCTCTTCCCAAAAGAACAAGCAGGTCTTTGTTGAATTCGATGGTGTGTACCGCAACAGTGAAGTATTTATCAATGGACATTCGCTGGGCTTTCGTCCCAATGGTTATATTTCTTTTTCTTATGAGCTGAGTCCTTACCTGAATTTTGGTGCGCAGAATTTGATTGCCGTTAAAGTCGACAATTCAAAGCAGCCGAATTCACGGTGGTACAGCGGCAGTGGCATCTTTCGCAATGTCTGGCTCACAACTGTTGATCCAGCGCACATTGAACAGTGGGGAAGCTTCATCACCACTCCCGCGATTACAAAAGACAAAGCCACGGTTCGTGCACAGCACCGCATCCACCGCAATGGAAATAACAATCTTGTTTTACAGACAACCATATTGGACGCTTCAGGCGCCGTAGTACAAATGTCAACGACTCCTGTGAGGGATTCGATGGTCTTGCAACAACTCACAGTATCAAAGCCACAATTGTGGTCGCTGGAGAAACCTTATCTATATAAAATGGTTTCTGTGCTGAAGAAAGACAATGTTGCGGTGGACAATGATGAAACTTATTTTGGCATTCGTTCCTTTTATTTTGATGTGCAGCGCGGATTTTTTCTTAATGGAAAAAATATAAAGATCCTTGGCGTTTGTGATCATCATGACCTGGGCGCTTTGGGTGCCGCTGTGAGCGAAAGAGCGCTTGAAAGACAATTGCAGATCCTCAAGGACATGGGATGCAATGGAATTCGCACCTCTCACAATCCGCCCGCACCGGAGCTACTGGACCTTGCCGACCGCATGGGATTTGTGGTGATGGACGAAGCATTCGACATGTGGGCAAAACCCAAAACTACCTACGACTATCACCTCTATTGGAGTGAATGGCATAAAAAAGATTTACAGGACCAGATCCTGCGCGACCGCAATCATCCCTCCATATTCATCTGGAGCATTGGCAATGAAATTCCGGAGCAGTGGGGAAAGGATAGCAGTGGCAGGACCATTGCCCGGGAACTGGCACAAATCGTTCATGAACTCGATACAACAAGACCCATCACCACGGCCAACAATAATGCAGGCAAACAAAATAATATTTTGCTCTCCGGCGCATTGGATCTGATTGGATACAATTATTCCATTCCGCAATGGTCACGTTTTCCTTCGGACTGGCCCGGTCAAAAACTAATTATCACCGAAAGCACTTCAGCGCTTGAAACCAGGGGACATTATGACCGGGTTCCCGTTGATACCATCCGGAGATGGCCGCAACGTTGGGACAAACCATTTACACAGGGCAATCCTGATTTTACTGTATCTGCTTATGATAATGTAAGTACGCCCTGGGGATCCACACATGAAGAAAGTGTGAAAGCACTGAAGAAATGGGATTTCGTTTCTGGAATGTATATCTGGACCGGCTTTGATTATCTGGGAGAGCCAACACCTTATTCATGGCCAGCGCGAAGCTCTTATTTCGGCATCATTGACCTTGCGGGATTTCCCAAGGACGTTTATTACATGTATCAAAGCGAGTTCACCAACAAACCCGTGCTACACCTGCTTCCGCACTGGAATTGGAAAACAGGAGATACGGTTGATGTAGTTGCTTATTATAATCAGGCAGACAATGTTGAATTAATTCTCAACGGAAGATCGCTTGGAACAAGATCAAAGAAAGGAGATGATCTGCATGTCTTCTGGCATGTTCCTTATGAACCAGGAACGCTGAAAGCAGTTTCGAGAATAAATGGAAAGACGGTGCTCTCTACCGAAGTGAAAACTTCGGGAAAGCCCCTCAGGCTAGTCATGAAGGCAGACAGAAATATAATCAAGGCTGACGGAAAAGATCTTTCTTTTGTTACCATCACAGTAGTGGACCAAAATGGAGTTATGGTACCTGATGCAAATCCTGAAATCAAATTTTCTATCGAAGGACCCGGATCTATTGCCGGATTAGATAACGGTGATCCCATCAACCATGAATCCTTCAGGGGTAGAGAGCACAAGGCTTTGAACGGAAAGGCGCTTGCCATTGTTCAATCCAATCATAAAAAAGGAAAAATTGTATTGCAGGCCATTGCAGAAGGACTCTCGCCCGCTGCGGTGACGATCACCACTCAATAAACCGAAATGAAAAATAAAGTTCTTCTGATTCTTTCTGTTTTCACTCATAGCCTGGTGTATGCGCAAAAGCAGAATGCGGCTTCGCTTGCATCACCCGATCAAAAGATTGTCGTCACCCTCCAGTTAAGTCCGGAACTGAAATGGTCGGTTCGGCATGGGCAGACCAATGTCATTCTTCCTTCATCCATTTCCATGCTGCTGCTGAATGGAGAGGTTTTGGGAAAAAATGTTTCTGTGCAAAAAATAACTGCTTCTTCTGTTCATGATAGTTTTCCTACGCCGATTTACAAAAAGGCGATGGTGAAGGATGAATTTAATCAGCTGGTTGTACAATACAAAGGGAATTATTCTGTTATTTTCCGTGCTTACAATGATGGTGTGGCTTATCGTTTTGTTACCAGTAGGAAAGATAGTTTCGTTGTCAAATCAGAACAAGCAGATTTTGTATTTGATAAAGATGCTGCCGGGTTTTTTCCCTATGCACATGATTTCAGGGTGAAGGCAGATCCCTTCGCCACTTCTTTTGAATCACTCTATGAAGAACTGCCGCTTTCAAAGTTCACAAAAGATACGCTTGCTTTTCTTCCGATACTGATGCAATTGGATGATGGAAAAAAAGCGGTGATCACAGAATCATCGCTGGAAAATTATCCAGGCATGTATCTCACCAGCAGGGGAGGAAATCAACTCACCAGTGTTTTCGCACCTTATCCATTAGAAGAAAAGCCAGGTGGATACAGGGATATTAATTCC
Source organism: Flavisolibacter sp. (assembly GCA_045805145.1). Classification (GTDB taxonomy): domain Bacteria; phylum Bacteroidota; class Bacteroidia; order Chitinophagales; family Chitinophagaceae; genus Flavisolibacter. The sequence continues at coordinate 37,089 of JBJMLU010000173.1, forward strand.
GTTGTATCAAAACGTGCCGACTATATTTCCCGTCTTGCCGGAACAGGTTCATTTCCGTGGAGAGTGATTGCCATCAGTACTGCTGATCGCGAGTTGGCCAACAGTGACCTGGTGCACAAACTTTCTTCACCCAGCAGGCTAAAAGATATTTCCTGGATCAAACCTGGAAAGGTTGCCTGGGACTGGTGGAATAACTGGAATATATCCGGGGTAGATTTTGCAGCTGGCATCAATACGCAGACTTATAAATATTATATTGACTTTGCTTCAGAAAATCATCTGGAATACATCATCATGGATGAAGGATGGTCGGATGACAACGACCTGACGAAAATTGTTCCGGCCATCAACCTTCAGCAGATTATTGATTATGGAAAACAAAAAAATGTAGGAGTGATTCTTTGGGCTACGTGGAAATCGGTTTACCAACAGATGAATGAATTATTTCCACTGTATGCATCCATGGGCATCAAAGGATTCAAGATTGATTTTCTGGACCGTGATGACCAGAAGATGGTGGCTTCTACTTTTGAGATCGCAAAAAAAGCTGCGGAAAATAAATTGATCGTGGATTATCACGGTATGTTTAAACCATCGGGTTTGCTCAGGACCTATCCCAATGTTTTGAATTGTGAAGGAGTGAGGGGAATGGAAAATGTAAAATGGGCGCCGAATGACGATGTGCCACGTTATGATGTCTCTATTCCTTTTATCCGCATGTTGGCAGGAGCCATGGACTATACACCTGGTGCCATGCGCAATGCAACGAAACAGTCTTTTCGTCCAATCAATTCCAATCCCATGAGCCAGGGCACACGCTGCCACCAACTGGCCATGTACACTGTGTTTGAAGCGCCGCTGCAGATGCTCTCCGACAATCCCACTTCGTACAGAAAAGAGCAGGAGTGTACGGATTTTATTTCTCTTATTCCTACAACCTTTGATCGCACGATTGCCCTGGATGGAACGGTAGGAGAATATATAGTGATGGCCCGGGAAAAAAATGAAGTATGGTATGTGGGTGTTCTGAACAACTGGACAGCAAGGGATGTTTCGATTGATTTTTCTTTTTTGGGCGAAGGCGTTTATTCAGCGCAGATCTTTCGCGATGGAATCAATGCCGACAGGCAGGCCAGCGATTATAAAAAAGAAGAGCGCGACCTGAGGTCAGAGAATGTGTTAAAGGTTCACCTGGCGCCGGGCGGAGGATGGACAGCGATCCTTAGCAATAAAAAATGAGTTTGGGACAATCCTACTGGCCTGGTCCGGATTTTGACGTGCCAACCTTATAGGTCTTATAAACCTATAAGGTCTTTAAGGATCTTTTGCACCGCAAGCAGGACCGAAGGTGCAAACTGTCAAAAGATAAATCATTGACGCTCCGCTATCAACTAATCAAGGCCAGCCAACCTTATAGGTCTTATAAACCTATAAGGTGTCTTCCAAAAAAATTATTTATGAGATGGATCTTTGTATTTTTTATTCTGACCTCTTTTGCCTCGTGGTCACAAGAGGGAAGTGGAGACATCAAATTAAACCAGATAGGATTTTATCCAGGAACAAAAAAAATGGCGGTAACTACTGCTCAGGCATCCGGCGATAAATTTTATATTCTTTCGTCTAATGAAAAAGATACAGTCTACCGGGGAACGCTAAGCGAAAAAAGGCAGTCGGCTTATTCTTCTACCCAAACAAGAATTGCAGATTTTAGCGACCTCAGAAAAACAGGAAACTATTTTGTTTTTGTTCCGGGCATCGGCAAATCCTACGCCTTCAGGATCGCTGACCACGTAACGCATGATCTCGCAGTGTCTGTTTTGAAGGGATTTTATTTTATGAGATCCAACATTCCACTGGATAAAAAATATGCGGGTAAATGGGCAAGGCCGCCTGGTCATCCCGATACGGCTGTAGAAATCCACCCTTCTGCCGCCAGTGAACAAAGGCCTGCAGGAACCATTATCTCCACACCAGGTGGTTGGTATGATGCGGGTGATTACAACAAGTACATCGTCAATTCCGGGATCAGTGTGGGCACCCTGCTCTCGGCCTGGGAAGATTTCCCGGACTATTTTAAAAACATACGAACCAATATTCCGGAGAGTGCTGATGCAATTCCCGATATACTGAATGAAGCCTTGTATAACCTGAGGTGGATGAGGACGATGCAGGATCCAAATGATGGTGGTGTGTACCACAAATGCACCAATGCTATTTTTGATGGATGGGTGATGCCGGGGGTAACTAAAGCACCGCGCTATGTAGTACAAAAATCTACAGCGGCTGCGCTGGATTTTGCAGCAGTAATGGCGCAGTCCGCACGCATTTTTTCCAAATTCAAATTACAATTGCCAGGACTTTCTGATTCTTGTCTCACTGGTGCAAAAAAAGCCTGGGAATGGGCAAAGATTCATCCGCAGGTATTGTACAATCAAAGAGAAATGAACAATCATTACGATCCTGATATCCTCACGGGTGATTATGGCGACCGTCACATCGACGATGAATGGCTCTGGGCTGCGGCAGAATTGTTTGTGACGACTAATTCGCCAGAATATTTTTCTGTAGTCAAAGAAAAGTTCAATCAACCCGCTTCAACTCCTTCCTGGGGCAATGTAACGATGCTGGCTTATTATACATTCCTGCGTTCTCCTGTTCATCTTTCAGTAGATGGTAAACTGATATTGCAATCCATGAAAGATACCGTCCTTCGCCTGGCAAATGCTTTTATCTCCAAATCGGCCTCGAATGCTTTTGCTACGGTGATGGGACAAAACCGTGGCGATTTTGTGTGGGGTAGTAATGCGGTTGCTGCCAACCAGGGCATTCTGTTGATCAATACTTATCAACTCACGCATGACAAAAAATATCTTGAAGGCGCGCTTTCGAACCTCGATTATATTTTAGGAAAAAATGCTACTGGATATTGTTTTGTTACAGGTGCCGGAAAGAAATCGCCCATGCATCCGCATCATCGTCCTTCGGTAGCCGATGGAATCGAAGAGCCAGTGCCAGGACTATTGGTAGGAGGTCCCAATCCCGGAAGGCAGGACAACTGTCCTTATCCATTTACCGAAGCAGAAACTTCTTATGTGGATAGTGATTGTGCTTATGCGGCCAATGAGATCGCCATCAACTGGAATGCACCGATGGTTTATCTGGCACATGCCATTGAAGCGTTGGTGAAGTAATCAGCTGACGAGTTTTTTTTTCTGACCCTGTCCATATTTTTCTGCAATGATGCTGGAGAGCGGGCGGTTGTACACTTTATTCTCCACCCAGGAAATGATGTCGATGTACACGAACACCCTTGTCTGAAACCGGCTGTGCTCAAACTTTTTGATGCGTTCGAGAAATTTTTCCATTTCGCTTTTTAGCCTGTGTCTTGGGATGTAAAATGAACGCCGTAAAAATTTGAGCATTTCTTCTTCTACCTGCGTTAGATTTTTCATCCTTGCCATGAAACGATAAACAGACTTGGTGAGATATTCCATGAGTTCATGATTGCCCAATTCGTAATGTGCCAGCAGGTGCAGCAGACGGGCATAACTCTGGAGGTCATAACGAAGATCAGTTGGGTCATTGATGATCCTTTGCAAATAATCAATGGAAGTATTGAAATCGCCGCTTCCAAAATACAGAACTGCAATTTTATAATGAAGCACCATTACCCGGTGCCTGTCGATGAAGAGCGAATATTCAATGAGCTTTTCTTCAATCATGGGAGCGAGGTGCAACCCTTCGCGGAAAGTGCCGGTTAGAAAATGCCGGTTGATCTTTGCCTGGGCAATGTAGAGAAAAGCCTGGATGCGGAAATTGTCGTTCTGCTGCACTCTTTCTGTACTGGCAAATTGTTCAAACACATGAAGAACTTCTGAAAGCTTTTGAGGATTACGCAGGTCGAAGTGGGCGTTGAGCAGGTTATGAAGACCCTTGATATAGTGTCCGGTCTCCACTCTTTTCATCAGGGGCTGGTCGTTAAAAAGGTTCACCCATTTTTGCGAGTTGCGGTAATACATGATAAAATTCTGTCGAACGAAAGCATACCAGCTATAACTCTGATAGAGGTACAGCTGTTCGTAAAAACCTTTCTGTTCCCAGGCGCCAGGTGGAAGGTTTTCTTTCATGAATTGTTTGATGCCTGCCTCGTCCTCTTCATTGCGCGCATGTCCATGCCTGATATACCAGCTGTATAACTGGAGAGAAAGATTGGAAAGACGGGCCACCATATCAATGTGCCTGCTCACCTGAATGGCTTCCAGAGAAAGACTTTCTGCGCGATCGAGCATGCTGCGCGTGATGTGAAGCGATTCAATTCTTTTTTCCAGTCCAATGGCTTGTGTCAGAAAATTAAATTTCTGGTGGGCATTGGCAATTTCCTTGGCGCGTTCAATGAGCCGGAGACTTTGAAGAAACAATCCTTTTTTGTACAGGATGTGAGCATAGTCAAATTGTTCGTTCAGCTGCAGGTCAATGCTGTCGGCGCTTTTAAGGAGACGAAGGCTGGCCAGGATCTGTTTGTACAAATGAGCCTTCAGGTTGGAGAGTTGCGCTTTCTGGATGTCGGGAAGTTTTTTTAGTAGAAGCTTGTCATCATATTCTTTGAGCTTATCAATGGCGTCGAATAATTGGATGATCTTGAGGTTTTCGTTGGAGGAGCTTCTTTTGATATATAGTTTAAAATGCCGTTTTTCCGCCTTCTCAAGGGAGTGGATCAATTGAAATAATATGTCGGTAGAACGGTTGGACATAATAAGACGTAGCTAATGAAACGCTGTAGTGGCAAGGCTTGTGCCAAATTAAAATTGTTTTGGGATCATGAAATCAAAATAAACTTGACGATGATACGATAAAAAAGCAGGCTAGTTTAGCTCTTGAAAGTCAAAATAAGCAAGCAATCGTGGTAAAGCAGGCAACCGTTAGAATGATAAAGAAAAAATAATTAAGGTAAGACTCAACGTTCTCTATTCATATAGCAAGCAATCGTTAGCACCCGCTGTTTCTACAGTGGGTTTTTTTTGGATGCACAATTATAATCATAAATTATTTAACAAATGGGCTCTTTTTTTTAGAGTGATCATTTGTAGCTGTGAGCTGAGAGCCGAGAGCTGTGAGAAAGAGAGAAGTCACGAGCTTTGATCAATGAGCTTCGGGAAGTTGATAAAAAGAGCATCCTGCCTAAAACCCATAGCTCGCGGCTCTCAGCTCACAGCTTCTCTAATCACACCAAATAACCAAATAAATTATCATCCTTATTCAGCTCTTTATAACTGAAGTGATATTTCTGAAGATTTTCTGGCAGTTGCACATAGTCTTCCTTTGATTTAAGCTCCACGCCAACGAGCGCAGGACCAGTTTCCTTATTGTGCTTCTGGATATACTCAAATCGCACGATATCATCATCAGGACCAAGAACGCGGTTCACAAATTCCTTCAGTGCTCCGGGACGTTGTGCAAAACCGATCAGGAAATAATGTTTCAGTCCTTCGTATTGCAATGACCTTTCCTTGATCTCCTGCATCCGGTCAATATCATTGTTGCTTCCACTGACCACACAAACCACGTTCTTCCCTTTGATGTCATCTGCATAATAATCCAGTGCTGCAATGGAGAGGGCTCCGGCAGGTTCTACTACGAGGGCATCTTCATTGTACAATTTCAAAATCGTAGAACATACTTTTCCTTCAGGCACCAAACGGATTTGATAAAGCGCATCCTTGCAAAGTGCGAAGGTCAGTTCACCCACTCTTTTCACAGCTGCTCCATCTACAAACTGGTCGATATTGGGAAGCGTTACCGGATGTCCTGCTTCGAGTGCAGCTTTCATGGAAGGAGCGCCTTCCGGCTCTACACCAATGATCTTTGTTTGCGGAGAAAAAGTTTTGAAATAAGAACCCGCGCCTGCACAAAGACCACCGCCTCCAATGGGAAGAAAGAGATAGTCAACAGAACTTAAATCGTCCAGGATTTCCATGGCTACTGTAGCCTGCCCTTCAATGATGCGAGGATGGTCGAAGGGAGGAATGAACACCATATCATTATTTTTGGTGAATTCCTGCGCTGCTACCGAACAATCATCATATGTGTCGCCCGTCAATCTTATCTCGATGAACTGTTCTCCAAAAAATTTTGTCTGCTGTACTTTTTGTTGTGGCGTGATAATGGGCATGAAGACAACACCTTTTACACCCAGTTTTTTGCAACTGTACGCAAAGCCCTGTGCATGATTACCCGCACTGGCACAAACCACTCCCTTCTGCAATTGTTCCTGCGGAAGGCTGCTCATCATGTTGTAAGCGCCACGGAGTTTATAGGAACGCACAATCTGGAGGTCTTCTCTTTTCAGATAAATATTTCCTCCATATTTTCTGGACAGGCTATGACTAAAAGCCAGTGGTGTTCTGTTCACCACTGGCTTTACTCTTTCCCAGGCTTTTTGAAAATCCAAAGAAACAGATATGGTTTCCGACTTAGTCATTATACAATGTTGAAGTAAATGGACGCTTGGCGGTTACTTTCTGGAGCGGTGAGTTGGGGGCTACTGGCTCCTGGTTTTCCGGACGAAGGCTTCTTACAGTTTTACCTGCCTGCCACAATTCACTTTCGCGAAGTTCCTTCAGTTCTTCTTCCAGTCCTGCCCTGTAATCGGCCTTACTATTGCTTTCAATTGATTTTGCTGCTTCTTTGCCGGCAGCAACACTTTCATACAATTCCTTGAATACAGGAAGTGTTGCGTCACGGAAACGTTTCCACCAGTCAAGTGCACCACGTTGAGCCGTGGTAGAACAGTTGGCATACATCCAGTCCATTCCATTTTCAGCAACGAGTGGCATCAGTGATTGAGTGAGTTCTTCCACTGTTTCATTGAATGCTTCAGAGGGAGAATGTCCTTTGGCGCGAAGCACTTCATATTGCGCCGCAAAAATTCCCTGGATAGCGCCCATCAAAGTTCCGCGCTCACCGGTAAGATCACTGTACACTTCTTTTTTGAAATTGGTCTCAAACAGATAACCGCTACCAATGGCAATTCCGAGGGAAGCTACTCTTTCGAAAGCCTTTCCGGTTGCATCCTGGAAAATGGCGTAGCTGCTATTGAGTCCACGCCCTTGCAGGAACATGCGCCGAAGCGAAGTGCCGGAACCTTTCGGAGCCACCAGGAATACATCAACATCAGCAGGTGGCACGATGCCAGTCTGGTCGTTGTAGGTGATACCGAAGCCATGCGAAAAATAAAGTGCTTTTCCGGGCGTGAGGTATTTTTTCACTGTAGGCCAAAGTTGGATCTGCGCGGCATCACTCAACAGGTAGCAAATGATGGTTCCTTTTTGAAGTGCTTCTTCAATTTCAAAAAGCGTTTCTCCAGGAACAAATCCATCTTTTACTGCCTTGTCCCAGGATTTGGAATTTTTGCGCTGGCCAATGATTACATTGATGCCATTATCTCTCTGGTTCAGTGCCTGGCCAGGTCCCTGAACGCCATAGCCGATCACTGCCACCACTTCATCTTTCAGGATTTGTTGTGCCTTTGAAAGTGGAAACTCTTCTCTGGTTACCACGTTTTCTTCGACACCACCAAAATTTAGTTTTGCCATTGTAGTTGTGTTTATCCGCGGAAATTTTGGCCGCGGAGGTGAAAAAATATATAGTTATTGGTTGTAAATTCTTTGATAATTTTTTTATACGTCGAACACTTCATCTCTTTCGTTGAGAAATTCATTTTCCACCAAGCCTGGGCCCGGCGCAAACTGTTCAAACTCCTTAAGCTTTTCATGGAATCCGCTGCTCCCTTTGATGATGGCAATGCGAGCACTGCGAACAAATTCAATCAGTCCGTAAGGTTCGAGCACTTCAATCAGGGCATCGGTCTCCTCACGGTGGCCCGTAGTCTCAAATACGGTGTAGTCTTTTCGGATCACAACGGCACGCGCACCATATTTTCTCAGCAATCTTTCTACCTGCACTTTCTCCGCAATTTCATCTGTAGAAACTTTGTACATCGCCAGTTCCTGCCATACAATCTCTTCGCCTGAATTATAATACACTTTCAATACATCCACCTGCTTTTCGATCTGCCTTGCGATCTTTTTCACCATCTCTTCGGTTTCGCTGATCACCAGGGTAAAACGATAGATGCCTTCGATTTCGGAAGGAGAAGAGTTGATGCTGTCGATGCTCACTTTTCTTCTCGAAAAAATGATGGCGATCCTGTTCAGCAAACCAATCTGGTTTTCGGTATAAACGGTTACGGTAAATTCCTGCTTGTTCATAAATTATTTTAATCTGATTTCAGAAACGGAGGTGCCGGCTTCCACCATAGGAAATACATTGTTCTCTTTTCCTACCATTACTTCCAGCAAATATGCACCAGGATGATCCAGCATTTCACGAAGTGCTGATTTGAGGTCTTTACGATTAGAAATGCTCTGTCCTGGAATTTTATATCCTTTCGCTACCTGCACAAAATCCGGACTCTCGATCTCCACGAATGAATAGCGCTTGCTGTGAAATAATTCCTGCCATTGACGCACCATTCCGAGGAAACGGTTATTCAGGATCAGCACTTTTACATCCACATGGCTTTGCATAATGGTGCCCAATTCCTGAATGGTCATTTGAAACCCGCCATCACCAATGATGGCTACTACTGTTCGCTCAGGCGCGCCAAACTTGGCGCCGATAGCAGCTGGAAGGGCAAAGCCCATAGTTCCCAATCCACCTGAAGTTATATTGCTTTTGCTTTGATTGAACACTGCATAGCGGCAAGCCACCATCTGGTGTTGTCCCACATCAGTGACGATCACGGCTTCTCCGCCCGTCAGTTCATTGAGCATAGTGATCACTTCTCCCATGGTCATTTCTTCAGAAGAGGGATGAAGTTCTTTGTAGATGCAGGCATCAATTTCTTCCTGCTCCAGTTGTTTGAATTTCTTCAACCATTGCTCATGCGATTTTTTTTCTATCAGTTCAGTAAGCAGGGGAAGGGTCTCCTTGCAATCGCCCCAGATGGGCACTGTTGCTTTTACATTCTTGTCAATTTCTGCAGGATCGATATCCAGGTGAATCACTTTTGCCTGCTTGGCATATTTGTCCAGCCTTCCGGTTACGCGGTCATCAAAGCGCATTCCCACCGCAATGAGTACATCACAATCATTGGTTAGAACATTGGGTGCATAGTTTCCATGCATGCCCAGCATGCCAACATTGAGCGGATGATCTGTGGGAAGTGCACTGAGCCCCATGATGGTCCATGCACTTGGGATCCCGCTTTTTTCTATAAAAGCTTTGAATTCATTTTCTGCTTTACCAAGGATCACGCCCTGTCCAAAGATCACAAAGGGTTTTTTGGCTTCATTGATGATCTGTGCTGCTTCCTGAATATATTCTTTGCGAATGATAGGAGAGGGACGGTAGCTTCTGATAAAACTGCATTTCTTATATCCTCTGTATTCAAATTTCTGAAGCTGCGCATTCTTGGTGATGTCAATCAGTACCGGACCAGGTCTTCCGCTTCCGGCAATGAAGAATGCTTTTGCAATCACTTCCGGAATTTCAGTGGCATCCGTGATCTGGTAATTCCATTTGGTAATAGGTGTGGTGATGTTGATAACATCTGTCTCCTGAAAAGCATCCGTTCCAAGCAGGTGTGCAAATACCTGTCCGGTGATACAAACCAGTGGTGTACTGTCAATGAGTGCATCTGCCAGTCCGGTTACAAGATTGGTGGCACCGGGGCCGCTGGTAGCGAACACCACACCTGTTTTACCTGAAGCACGGGCAAAGCCCTGAGCAGCATGAATGCCGCCCTGCTCGTGACGAACCAGAATATGTTCGAGTTGTTCCTGATAATCGTAGAGTGCATCATAAATAGGCATGATGGCACCACCGGGGTAACCGAAGATGGTTTTCACGCCTTCCTGCAAAAATGCCTTCATCAATGCCTGTGAACCAGTAATGCTTTCAGCAGCTGCTGAAGATTCATTTTTTAATGAGGCAAGAGTTGAACTTGAATTGCGCATATAAAATTTTTTGCCGGTTTAAAAAACATCGGTAACACAACCTTCAGAGGCTGTGGTTACCTGCCGGGCATATTTATAAAGAATTCCTTTTTCTGCTTTCAATCTGGGTTGCTTCCATTCCTTTCTTCTCTTCTCCAGTTCCTGGTCATCTATTTTCAAAACAATCCTGTTTTGGCCAGCATCTATTTCAATGCGGTCGTCATTTTTTACCAGTGCAATGGTTCCTCCATCATAGGCTTCGGGTGTGATGTGTCCCACCACAAATCCATGCGTGCCTCCACTGAATCGTCCATCTGTGATCAGTGCAACTGATTTTCCCAATCCTGCTCCAATGATGGCAGATGTGGGTTTGAGCATTTCGGGCATACCGGGTCCACCTTTCGGACCTACATAGCGAATCACAACCACATCGCCTTGTTTCACTCTTCCTGATTGAATTCCTTTAATGAGTTCGAATTCTCCGTCAAACACACGTGCAGGTCCTTCGAAACGCTCTCCTTCCTTACCACTGATCTTCGCCACACTTCCCTGTTCTGCAAGATTGCCGTAGAGAATTTGTAAGTGTCCTGTTTGTTTGATCGGGTCTGATACCGGATGAATAATTTTTTGTTTGTCGAAGTTCAGATCAGGAATGCTTTCAAGATTTTCAGCAACTGTTTTTGAAGTCACAGTCATACAATCTCCGTGGAGAAAGCCCTGTTTCCATAAATATTTCATCACGGCAGGAACACCACCATGTTGATGAAGGTCCTGCATCAAAAATTTTCCACTCGGTTTGAAGTCAGCCAGCACGGGAACGCGGTTGCTGATGGTTTGAAAATCATCCAGCCGAAGATCTACATCCACTGCTTTTGCCATGGCAATGAGGTGCAGTACTGCATTGGTAGATCCCCCGAGCGCCATGATGGTGACGATGGCATTGTCAAAAGCTTTACGGGTCATGATGTCCCTGGGCTTGATATCTTTTTCGAGGAGTTGCAGAATGGCCTTACCGGCTTGAAGGCACTCCTTCTTTTTTTCTTCACTGATGGCAGGATTAGAAGACGAATATGGAAGACTCATTCCCAATGCTTCGATGGCAGCAGCCATGGTGTTGGCCGTGTACATTCCACCGCAGGCACCTGCTCCCGGGCAAGAAGCTTTCACCACGCAACGAAAATCTTCTTCACTGATCTTGCCAGCGATCTTTTGTCCCAGCGCTTCAAATGCCGAAACAATATTGAGATCCTGTCCATTGTAATGTCCCGGAGCGATCGTTCCTCCGTACACCATGATGGAAGGGCGATTCAGTCGACCCATGGCGATAATAGATCCCGGCATGTTCTTATCGCAACCAGGCAGCGTAACCAGTGCATCATAATATTGAGCGCCGCACACTGCTTCAATGGAATCTGCAATGAGGTCGCGGCTCACCAGTGAATAGCGCATGCCGTCGGTTCCATTGCTCATGCCATCGCTGACGCCAATGGTATTAAAGATCAAACCCACAAGGTCGTTGTCCCACACACCCTGGCGAACCAGCCTGGCCAGGTCGTTCAGGTGCATGTTGCAGGTATTTCCTTCATAACCCATGCTGGCAATTCCCACTTGTGCTTTTTCGAGGTCTTTGTCGGTAAGTCCAATTCCATAAAGCATGGCCTGGGCCGCAGGTTGTGTTTCATCCTGGGTCAGTACCCGGCTATATTTATTTAGTTCCTTCATGCTAGTGTTTCACTTTGGCTAAATTCCTTTTCAAGTACGAGGTTCTTGTAAGCCTTTTGTATAATGGAACCCAGTGTATCCTTCCATTCCTTTCTGAATACATGATCATCAATCGAAGCAATGCCGATCACTTCTGCAGCCGTTCCGCAGAAAAAGGCGCTGTCGGCTTCCCGTAGTTCTTCGGGTCTAATCTTTCTTTCTATTACTTCTATTCCAAATTCCTTGCAGATTTCCAGAACTGTTGCCCTGGTGATGCCAGGAAGAATGCTTCCGAGTTGAGGTGTGGACAGTACGCCATCCTGTTCTATAAATACATTGGCACCCGAACCTTCCGCTACATAGCCCTCAATATCCAGGAGAAGCGCTTCATCGAAGCCGAGGTCCTTTGCTTCCTGGGTGGCGAGGATAGAATTTACATAATGTCCGGAAACCTTCGCTGCCACAACAAAACTGGCAGGCGTGATGCGTCGATAAGAAGAAGTTTTTACCCGGACAAGTTTTTCGCCGAGATAGAGTCCCCAATCCCATGCAGCAATAAAGATCTGTGGTTTCTTGCCTTTTGTTAGCGACATGTTGGGGGAAACACTAACCAAGGGACGCAGGTAAGCGTTCTGAAGATTATTTTTTTGGAGTAGTTCGTAAGAGATGCGGATCAATTCCTCGTTGTTGTACGGATATTCAATGCCAATAGCTTTGGCAGAGAATTCCATGCGGTCGAAATGTTCTTTTGCCTTAAAAATGCGGACGCCATTGATGGTTTCGTAAGAGCGGATACCTTCGAAGACCGCATAGCCATAGTGGAGCGACTGGTCGTATGGATTGGACCGGGCCTCAGAGGCTTTCATAAATTCGTTATTAAAATAGACTATCGTGTTTTCGTCGTAATACATCAATATAACTTGGTCTGATTAGGTGATTGTCGATCCCTTATTGATTTGCGCTGGTTCCAGCAGGCAATCCTTCCTGGTGATCGTCAGGAATGGGTACAAAAAAGAGGATGATCATCCTCCATCTTTAAAGTTAGAGGAGTAGTGGAGGAGAAAGCAAAAAACTTAGAAACCAATTTACAACGCTAAAAACAGAGCAATTGCCCTGTGACCCTTGCCTGTACTGCATTTCAGCCCTTTTAATTTACGCTACCCAACCCCTTGCGTTAAAATTGATCAGGCCATTTTGCCTCCACAATTTTCAATGCCGGGACCGGAAGGAGAGGTATTGAGGGTATTGAGGTATTAGGTATTAAGTGGAATTGGGAATTGGGAATTTGGAATTAGGGGGAAAACAGGTTACTATGAAATTATCTTTAATGGTAGCGGGCAGATTCGAGAAAGTGACAAGGAACCAGGTATTACGAACTCCGAACTATGAACTTTGAACTCTGAACTTTGAACTATGAAGACGTTTGGATTTTTGTGGATGATAGGATTGAGTTGCTGGGAGGTTAACGTTGGATTAAAAGAAGAAGGCATAGATCTCGTTCTTTGCAAGTGACTAGAGGCGGGGAGGAGTTTATAGTTTATAGTTCAGAGTTCATAGTTCGG
>JBJMLU010000174.1:0-3336 GCA_045805145.1 Flavisolibacter sp.
ACACCAACCCGCTTTTTCTTCGCCTTGGTAATCCCGGCCTGAGGTTCTCGAGCATCCATCGCCTTGGCTATGCGCTCAATTTCTATTATCAGCAATCGAAGATCAGTATCAACTCAAGCGGTAGCTTCAACCTAACATTGAACAATATTTCTACCAGCACTATTTATGACAAAAGCAGCGGTGTTCAAATTTCGATGCCCGTAAATCTGAATGGTGCCAGGAACGGATTCGCAAGAATTTACTTCAGTAAACAGATGAAGATCTTTGGGAAGAATGACTCATGGTACCTGACCAGCAGTTTTAATTTTAATCGTACCCTGAGCCTTCTGGATTATCAGCAAAATATCAACGAGATGCTGAACCAAAGCTATGGTACAGGATTGAGAATAGAATGGGGTGAAGTATTGGAGCTGGGAAGTGGCGCTACTGCCAGTTTTCAAAACATACACTATTCACTGAACCCGGGTCAGGACTACAAAACAGTTTCATATGGAATTGATGCTACTGCACGCATCACGCTTTCAAAATTTACAGAACTCCTGATTGCCTGGAACCAGTCGAGGAACACTGGAAGCACGCCCGGATTCAACCGTCAGATCAACATGGTGAACCTGGAACTTTCTGAATATCTCGATAAAAAGAAAAATTTCTGGTTGAAGTTTAAAGTGTACGACCTGCTCAAACAAAACATCAGCGTGTACCGGTACAGTGGCGAAAATTTTATCGAGGACCTTCAAACAAAAACAATTTCCCGCTACTTCCTTCTGTCGCTGAACATGAAATTCAATAAGTTCAAAAATCACCAATGAACATTCCGGCATGCAGCCGGAATGTTCATTGTCTTATCAGATAATTATCTTCCTACGGCAGACATCATGGCTGCCGGATAGCGTGTTCCTGATGCTACTCCTTTGGGTGCGATGTCATCAATTTCCTGGAGCTCGTGTTGCGTCAGTTGAACATTCAAAGCGCCAAGATTTTCTTCGAGGTATTTGATATGCTTTGTTCCCGGAATAGGAAAAATAAATTCACCCTGGGCAAGAACCCAGGTAAGCGCCAATTGAGCCGTTGTACAATTCTTGCTTTTTGCCAACTGTTCTATTTTTTTTACGAGTTGAAGATTTTTTTCAAAATTTTCTCCCTGGAACCTTGGCGACATCCGGCGATAATCGTCTTCATCAAAATCTTCAAATTTTTTTATCTGACCTGTGAGAAAGCCTCTTCCCAACGGACTGTAAGCAACGAATGCAATGCCCAGTTCTTTACAGGTTTCAAGAATGCCATCTTCCGGGTCACGAGTCCATAAAGAATATTCCGACTGTAGTGCAGTAATGGGATGAACTGCGTGAGCTTTGCGCAAGGTGTCGGAGTTTACTTCACTCAGTCCTATACCTCTGATCTTTCCCTGCTTTTTTAATTCAGCCATTGCGCCTACGGTTTCTTCAATGGGTGTATCCGGATCTTTGCGATGGAGATAATACAGGTCAATCACATCTGTCCCAAGTCTCTTCAAACTGGCTTCACAGGCAGAACGAACATATTCAGGTTTGCCATTGATGCCTCTTTTGGTAGGATCATTTGGATCGCGCACTACTCCGAATTTGGTAGCGAGTATGACTTGTTTTCTGAAAGACTGAATGGCTTTACCAACAAGAATTTCGTTGGTGTAAGGACCATACATGTCAGCTGTGTCAAAAAAACTGACGCCAAGCTCATAGGCTTTTTGAATTACGCGGGTAGATTCTTCGTCATTTCTTTTTCCATAAAAATCACTCATGCCCATGCAACCCAGACCAATTCTTGAAGCCTGAAGGCCCTGTTTTCCCAATGGTTTGTTGTCCATATATTTATTTTGAATGAACAGAATAAAATTCCGAATGCGGAGATTCATTGAAGAACAAAATTATTGGATGAACAGTCAAAATGATCTCATCCGTTAACGAGCGTTTCTCTGCGCTGCTGCAATAATTTATTTTCCATGTTTTCTTTGATCAGTTCTTTGTTGATGGTAACGCCTGCCTTTGCGCCTTCGGCAGCGGCCACCACTACGAAATGCATGTCTTTAGCTGCGTCGCCGGCAACATAAAGTCCTTCGATATTAGTTTGCTGAACCCTGTTGGTTATGATCACTCCTTTTTTACTGACTTCGCATCCAAAAGCTGAAGCAAGATTGCACTGCTGTGAATATCCATTGACAAAAAACAGGGCCTGGCAGTCTTCTTCCTGTCCATTGCGAAATACAATTTTCTCGATCTGTCCCTCATGTCCCTGAAGTTTTGCAATGGGATCTGTGTTCACGCGAACCTTGCAGGCGTCGAGATATTCTTTTTGAAAAGGACGGACTTTATTTTTTCCATCCGTATACAAGGTTACCTGGTCAGACCATCCTTTGAGCGCGAGGGCCAGTTCCCAACCTGATTTGTTTTTTGCATAGACACCAATTTTTTTGTCTCGCACTTCCCATCCGTCGCAGTAAGGGCAGTGAAAAATGGACTGTCCATAAAACTCGGCAAATCCTTCAATGCCGGGGAGATTGTCGCGGAGCCCTGTAGCCACCAATAGTTTTTTTGCGAGGTACACGGTTCTCTGTTCATCTTTTACTTCGAAAAGTCCCTGAGCATTTTTTTTAGCGGTCTCAATTTTTTTATAGAGTAGTTGAACACAATATTTTTCCAGTTCCTTGTGGCAGATACTCAGAAAATCGGTGGGCAGGATATCGTCTCTAGTCAGGTAGTTATGCATGCCGTGCGAGCGGCGGTTGCGTTGTTTTTCTGTGTCGAAGAGAAGGACTTTTCTGCGGCAGCGGCCCAGCACTACAGCGGCATTGAGGCCTGCTGGTCCGCCGCCGACGATGATGCAGTCATAGATTTCTGATTGATTCATGAGGTGTTAATTGCAAACTTGATGCTAGAGTGGTTTGTGGAATTGGGTGAAAGTAGGCTAACCGCAGAGAAAAGAGAACGGCCAGGAGTTTTCGCAGAGATATTTTTTGCAAATACTTTCTTTAGATGCGGTGCTTACTTACTGATTAGATGTTTTCTTAAGAGTGTGTTTTTAAGGCAGTCAGTCTTTACTCGTTGGTTTTTTTCCTTTCTACTTTTTCTCCTGGAAAGAAAAAGTAGAGCAAAAAGTTCAAGGATCCTGGCTATGGCGGGACGTTCGGTGGGGCTGGACCTGTCTTGTGAGTTTCGCGAAGATGTTAATGAATGATCTTGGGTTTCATTGTTTTGGAGCGCCCTGCTGCTTGTGAGTGTACTACAGGGCGGTCTTAGAACTGGTGCTCGCTTCGCTTGCAAGGAGATTGCCGCGCTGCGCTCGCAATGACGCCTAAACTAC
>JBJMLU010000175.1:0-83990 GCA_045805145.1 Flavisolibacter sp.
CCTGCCCTTACACACTGGGAAGACCTGGACATTAATTACCATCACGTCGCCAATATTAACCAGGATAAATGCATTCATTGCGGTTTATGTTACATTGCCTGCGAGGATACCTCGCACCAGTCTATTTCGCTGACGTATGGTAAGCCTTATAATACGTATGCAGTAAAAGATGAGGAATGTGTGGGATGTAATTTATGTGAACTGGTTTGTCCGGTGGAGAATTGCATTACCATGGAAGTGCACCGCAAAGGTGATGAATATCTGAACTGGAAAGAATTTCAACGACTGGGTATGCCGTTGAATGATCATTAGGTAACTGTCGTTCGTTACACGGGATTTTTTTGGGAAAGCAGCCGATTCTTTGGGTTCAGCAATTGAAAGCACTAAACCGCTTGTGTAAATCTATTAGAATAATCACTCTTAGTTTGCAGTCAATTATTCTGCCACGACCTAGCCCCGGTCCTTCTACGAAGCGAACATCCCGAATTTGAGTTTGTCCGATAAACTGAAATAGCTTTAGTATAATTCAGTTGCCAGAATTAGCTGGCTTTAAAGCAAAAAAACACGTCCTTCATTCTCCATCTATTTGCAGAATAAGCCAGATATAAACTGACTATCGCCGTTTATTAATTGATGTTTCTTATCGTTCACGTCTCGAAATAATTTGGCCCCGTGCTTTTAATTTCTAACCAACCAATTTAAAAACACGATTATGAAACAGGCCAGCAAAGTTTTTTTACGATTCAGTTTTATCTGCATTCTTTCAGTTAGTTTTCAATACTTAGATGCTCAAATAAATGGGCGCAGGCAGGTAAATGCTGCGGTCAATCCTAATCCGGGCATCAAAATGTTTTCGGACGAGATGAAAGAACTGCCTGCTCCAACTGATTTTATTATCATTGGCAATTCGAGGTTTGCCAATATTATGCGCCCCTATGTCGTGCATAAAAACCAGATGGGTATTCGTACCCATTATATTGACCTGGAAAGTATTTTGCAGTTCAATACCGGCGATGATCCTGCCCGTGTGAAGCAGGCGATTGCTTACGCGTATATCAATAAAGTCACCCGGTATGTAATGCTGTTAGGCGATGCCACGCTGTTCCCGGTTCGGCACCGGTTTGTAAGCGCTGCCAATGAGTTTGGTCGTCCCAAAAACAGCAACAACGATTGGTGGTACGATGGCGCCTATGTGGCTACTGATCTTTATTATGCTAGTTTGTTTCATCATTCCTCAGAAAGGTTTCAGGCTTCCATGGCAAACTATGATGACTGGGACTTCAATAAGAATTTTAAATACAATGAAGAATTGTGGAACTGGAATGAAAACCCTCAGCACACGCCCAACGCCTACAATCCTGATAAAGTGGACGGGTATCCAGATATAGCCGTGGGAAGGCTTCCCATACAGAATGAGGGTGAGCTCATGATTTATGTGGATAAAGCCATCAAATACGACAATGGACAAATGCTTCCCGGAGCTAAAAAAGGAATGACGATCGTTGCGGGAGGAAGTTATCCAACATCGGACGAAATGTGCGAACAATTGTTGCAGTATAATTCCATCAAAAACAGGATCGGCGAAGAAAACCTGCTGAAATTCGGATTTGAGTTTGCCGCCAACAAGCGGACTCTGAAAAATGGGTGGGAGAATGGAAATTTTGCTTCCGTACGAAACGCTCTGATGAATTCATGGGGCCTGGTTTATTTAGGTCATGGATATAGTGGTGGCTGGGATATACATGATAACGGAAACATTTTTGATGCCACCGAAGTAGAAAAATTTATCGGACAGCTCACATTACCTGTTGTTTTCAGTATCGGATGTGAAACCGGTCAATACAAGCCGGTAGTGCCCGTAGGTCCATATAAAAACGTTTACGGAGAATGGAACTGGTATTATCAATACAATCATGATACAATTTGCAAAAACAGCGGACCGAATGATCACAACCAGCCCGGGTTGGAAGACAGGATAAAAAATTTACCGACATCAATTAGCGCACCAGCTCCTTACGACTTAGCAGACCAGCACAACCGCACCTTTGCCTGTCCCTGGCTGTTCCAAAAGAACAAAGGAGGCGCCATTGCTTTTTTTGGAGAAACTGTTGTTTGCCAGAATAACCATGGAAGAGACTTGATCGAAAGGGTTTTAAACGCTTATTATGACAACCACAATAAAAATATTCTTCTGGGTGATGTATGGCTCAAGGGAGAGCAACAATTTTGGCACGACTTTCAAAATGACAATGATGTTTTCCAAAATCCGAGGATCTATCTTTCCATCATGACTTTTTTTGGGGATCCTACACTGAAGATGTCCGGCGAATGAGAAGAGCAAAAGAAAAGAGCGGGAGCGATGGAATAGAGCGCACTTAAAAAATGAAAGCGGTATGAAGTTCGCTCGACGCTCTGTCCCAATCTTCTCTTCGCTCCTTCGCTCTGATTTATGCCTTTCGTTTCTTCACCCAATTGAAAATTAAAAAGATAATAACCAGTAATTTGTCCATATTAACAAAGGCAGCTTTTCGCCAGTAGAATTGCAATGGAAAAGAACGGCAATCAATTCCATAACCTTCCCTACCTATTGGGCTGGATTTAATTATTCGGGCGACAAGAAAAAATTTCTGTAAAGCAGAAAAAAATACCACAGAATTTGGATCATTGCCGTGGTACTGTTGGTTATAAAAATGTTCCTTTTGAGCAGAGGGACAGGAATAAAAACGGGCTTTAAGAAAGTGACATGCTCCAGTTTAATCTATAGGGATGGTTTTCATCTTTTGTACAACTGAAGATGAAAGAGGAGACAAATGGTATTTGCACGGTTTCGTTATCAAACTCAACTTCCAGCGTTCCTGTTACATACTTTTCAACAGATGATGTATCCACCGCTTGCCATTCACCGGTTATTGATGCTTTAGCATAGCCAATATCTGTGTTTTTGCAGGCAAGTTTTTCAACCATATTTTCCATTAGCTCCGGTTGGTCTATCAAAGCGCTGATGTGTAAATTCTTTTTCATAACCTGGGGTTTAGTTCATCCTCATATCAATAAGACCAGGATTTTGTTAGCTGTTTAAAAAGGATTCGTTAAAGCTTCCAATCACAAGTAGAGAAAAGAGGTAACAAATCCGGCCACGGGTTGATATACCCTCAAACCAAAATTTTCAAATTCAAATTTTTTTTATGTAAAAGGTTCTTTTCTGCGCTCTGTTTTGGTGGTGATTGTAGGCATTTTATTTACTGCCTGTAAAAAAGATCTTCAAGGGAATGAACCAAGCCTGGCTAAAATAAGGGACCTCCAGATGCTACTTATAACCGGCGGCAAGGAGCGGACAGTAACCGAGTACCGAACGCTTTTACAGGGAGCAGGCCTTCGGTTAAGCAATGTATATACAACCACGTCACCTTTAA
Source organism: Flavisolibacter sp. (assembly GCA_045805145.1). Taxonomy (GTDB): domain Bacteria; phylum Bacteroidota; class Bacteroidia; order Chitinophagales; family Chitinophagaceae; genus Flavisolibacter. The sequence goes on from JBJMLU010000175.1 coordinate 3,414, forward strand.
GCATCATCGAAGCGGTAAGGGAATAGACAGCTTCCACCTGGACTCAAGAATCAAATTTATTCATTGCTGCCAAATAAAAAATCCCCCAGCAATCACTGAGGGGCTTGTGCCCGAGACTGGATTCGAACCAGCACGCCGTTTCCAGCGCCACCACCTCAAGGTGGTGCGTCTACCAATTTCGCCACCCGGGCAAATGAGAACAGCTTGAGTTATGAGCCTTGAGCCAGAAGGTCGAAGCCAACAGCCAACAGCTTTCTCACAGGGTTGCAAATGTATTTTATTTTGGCAAAACAATTCTAAAAGTTGTTCCTTTCCCAGGCTCGGATTGTTTTACTGTGAGACTTCCTTTATGGTACTGTTCGATGATGCGTTTGGAAAGACTCAGTCCCAGCCCCCAGCCCCTCTTCTTTGTGGTAAACCCCGGCTTGAATACCTTCGCGTGGTTTTGCTTGCTGATGCCCTTGCCAGTATCACTTACATCAATCAAAACATTTTTCTCCGTTTGCAAAATTTCAATCCGGATCGATCCCTTTCCTTCCATGGCATCCAGCCCGTTCTTCAATAAATTTTCAATGACCCAGTCGAAGAGTGGGGCAGAAATTTTAACCGGAATAGATTCGATGCCATGACTATCGAGCGAAAAAGACACCTTCCCTCCTGCCCTCTTGCGAATATATTCTACCATGCTCCGGATCTGGACTACAATATTTTTCTCTTCCAGCTGCGGCTTGCTTCCAATCTTTCCAAACCGGTCAGATACAAGTCTCAATCGCATCACATCTTTTTCTATTTCCGGAACAAACTGCTCCTGGCCATGCGACTCCTTTAAAATTTCCAGCCAGCCCTCGAGTGAAGATACCGGTGTGCCCAGCTGGTGGGCAGTTTCTTTGGCCATGCCCGCCCATACCTGGTTTTGCGTAGACCGGTAATTGCTTCTCAGTGCAAGCAGGGTGATGAGAATAAAGAGTCCTACAATAAACAATTGCACGATGGGATAATAGCGCACTTCATCGAGCAAACGGCTGTGACCATAGTAATATAAATTTCTCCTCGAAGAATCCAGCGGGTCAATCCATTCAATGGGCGAATTGGAGGAGCGGAATGACCTGAGATTTTTTCGCAGATAAGCGTTGTTGTTTAAGACCAGGGCTGTGTCTTTTTTGTCCCAGCCATTCAGCACTTCAACGGAATCGAGGTTCCTCCAGTCGGTGATGCTGTCTTTCTCTGTAGTTTGAATGATGGGAATTTCTTTTTGGTCAAGGATCATGGAAGCGAGCTTCGTATCTGTGTTTGCTGGATTGTTGATGGAAGTGCCGGCTTCTACCCAAAGGGTTACTTTTTTTCTTTCATCATCTTCAATTTTCTTTGCCAGGTAGGAAGAATACCAGATGGTGCCGCTGACAATCAAAATAGCCACCAGCGATAATAAGACCCTCCAGTTGAGCAGCTGACGAAACATAACACAAGATAATGAATGGCGAGAGAGAGAGTGAATAATGAATAGTGAATGGTGAATGGTGAATGGTGAATGAATTTGCGTGGATTAAGATGAAGACGAACGGTTTTAGACTTATGCGGTTCAAAAGGGCTTCCCATGAAATTGAAATTGGCTCGCCTACAGGCTTTTTTTAAACCAAGAATTCATTATGGTTTATTTTCCGATCAATAATGACCGCGTAGGATTTACGCACAAATATTTTCAAAACCCTGCCGCTTTTGTATCAGGAATCTATAAACTGGCTGTGGACTGGTTCAAAACTAAAATTTTGAATTGACGATTAAACCGAACGCGAGTAGCGAACTTAACTCGTCACATTGTTCACCATGACTATTTCTGTATTACTTTTGATATGGTTAAAGGCCACCAGGTCAATTTCGGACCGGCTTCAACTCTATCAGGCATTCGATCGTTGACGAATAAGCGACATGAAGTCTATACTGGTTAAACTGAATCTAAAAACCCATCACATGAAACCAATTTCATTTTCCTTCCGCAGTGGCATTTTATTTCTGTTGTTCAGCATCCTTTTCTTTTCAGGCTGGTCGCAAGAAAAAACCAAAATAAAAACCAAGGGTCCAGCCCACAAAGACACCATGGTGATGCATGTATCTCCTCTCGATACGCTGGTCATAGAGCGAATATTGGGGATGAAGGGGAAATTCAACAATGGTGAATACAAAGTCACCATACCGCAAAATGACCTGAGCGTAGAAGTAGATGGATTCAAGATCATTCCTGCTATGGGATTGGGAACCTGGGTTGATTTTGCAGCCTCATCCGATGGCGCAATGATCATGGGTGACCTGGTGCTGACGGAAAATGATTTAAAGCCCGTTCAACAGGAGATCATTCGGCAAGGCTTGACCATTTCTGCCATTCACAACCATTTCATCCGAAATCACCCCAACGTAATGTACATGCACTTAGGCGGGTCTGGAAGCCTGGAACAGGTGGCACAGAAAGTAAAAGCGGTTCTCGACAAGATCAAAGAAGTGCGGGGCGGCGATCCATCAAAAGGCACAGCATCGAATGAAGCAGTTCCCAATTCACTGGATACAAGACAGCTGGACACAATCGTAGGCTACAAAGCAGAAATGAGCAAGGGCGTTTATAAATACACCATCGGCCGCCCGGACGTTTCTTTAAAAGAGCATGGTGTAACAGTAACAACGTTTATGGGCTTCAATACCTGGGCAGCTTTCCAGGGATCTCCGGATCATGCAGCAGTTGCGGGCGATTTCACCATGCTGGAAAATGAAGTGCCCCTTGTGATCAAAGCCCTGGTGGAACACGGAATTGAAGTAGTGGCCGTGCACAATCATATGGTGCACGAACAGCCCCGGATCTTCTTTCTTCATTATTGGGGCGTTGGAAATGCACTGCAACTGGCTCAGGGTTTAAGAGCCGCACTCGATCAGACAAGCAGGAAAAATAATTCCATGTCGGGCATGCATATGAACCCCTAAAATGCAGCATTTCATGACCAATCCTTCATTTTTTAAAACTGAGGACTGGAATCAAAAAATAATTGAAAAGACGATCGCTAAAGTATCTGGAGTGATTTAGCCGGACTAATTTTTGGAAAACCAGCGGCTATTTGGGGCACCCTTTATTCTGACTGGAAAAAATAGATCATTCGTGCATAATAAACACAGCGGCCTGTGTTTCTTCCAATAAAATATTTGCAAGGCTTTTGTGAAAAAGACGCGAAATAGAATTTCCGCCATAAGCTCCCATCACAACCAAAGAAGACTGGTCATCCCTTCTTAGAAAACCCAATAATTCTTTTTGCAAATTGCCTTCCAGTATATGTCGGGTCAGCTGGGAGAAATGTTGCGGCAGCCATCCCTGGAGGTAACGGAATTGATCATCACCGTTGTCACCCTTGGCGTTGATGGTTACCACATGTGTTGGCAGGTTTTTCCATTGAGGGAAAAGATAGCTGTACATTTTAATCGCATAGATGGAAGAAAAGCTTTCATCATAACAAAGAATGGCTCTCTTCGGAACGTTGGATGATTTGGAAACCAACAATACGGGGCAATGACTTCCCAAAGTCAATTTCTCACGCGAACCATCTTTTAAGGCAGTAGTACTGTCCATTAAAACCAGGTCGGCAAAGGCTGACCGGTCAATCAGTTCCTCGGTCGTTAAATTCTCGGAAGGGTCTCCGACACAACTCACCGAGGCTTTCAAACACTCGTCCTTAATTAATTTGAAATTGCCTTGAATCGTCTCCTCATCTTTTTGGGAATAATTTTCCAGGGCAATGTGCTGGATGGCTACTGCGGTGGGCTCGCCAGGCATGGGATAGCTCAAATCCTGAAGGGTAAGGTCACGGCTCCTGACTGTCAGTTGCAAAGTAGAATGATCGGCTTTGGCCAGGGCAACGGCATAACGAATCAGGTGCTCGGGGTAATCAATTGCGTCGAAAACAACCATCAGATTTTTCATCGTTCTCTTTATTGAAATGATCAAAAAGCTCTTGTCCAATAAAGAAACGCCAAATTATTTTATCAAAAGCTTATTGGAACAAATTATTCGCTTTGACGGTTCAATTTATTCAGACAATAACTTGTCTGAGCGCCTGAAAAAATAGTCCGGTCCCTTCAGTCAGTGGCTGTGTAGGGGACAAACCGGTTGTTGATAAAATAATGGTGACGGATGGAGGAATCTTCTTTCCAGTTAATATTCAATATATGACGCAGGGCCGTTTTGAGCTGCTCGGTCATAAAGGGTTTGACCAGATAAAAATCAGCCCGGTGAAGAAAGGATTTTTGAATATCATTCATTTGCGCGGAACTGCTGTATACAACAATGGGAAGTTGCGAGAGTGAAGGATCCTTGCGGATCTCCTGCAGACATTCATAACCATTTTTGCAGGGCATCTTCAGATCCAGAAACAGGAGATCTATAGGATGCAAATGAAGAAAATGAATCAATTGTTCTCCATCCGATACAGTGGAAATTTTCATGGAAGGGAATTCTTTTTGCAAAATGCGCTTAAAAATTTCCACATGATCCGCGTCGTCGTCTGCCAGTAAGATATTTTGTAACTGATAATTTTGCTCCATACCGATCTCCTCTATGAACTCAACCCAATAATACACAAATCTTGTGCTAGGTATTTTCCTTGTGTCATATCACTGTACCAGTTAAACGACAAATCGGATCTGGAATTGCGTGTTTATATTTTTTTAGAGATAGTTGAACAAAGCTCCATTAGCAGTTTCTAAATAGCAAATCATAAGGTACTGTCCCAGGCACAACACCCTCAGAACTCGTTCGGTTCATTTCAACCAGGCTAAGCTCAGTTTGCTTATCAGTCGGAAGGTTGCCATGGGGCTTGCCTGCTACTGCTACGAGTCTCTTTGAAATTTCCATTAAGAAGCACGCTTTATTCCTGCCAGCAATGCAAGCAATTACTCGTCGCTGCAGTCATTCGTTTTTTACTTTGCGTTAATGGAAACGACGAGATTGAAAGCTGTTTTACCAATCTGCTTCTAACTTAATTTTACCTCGCATGATCCGGTATTTCACAGCTTTGACCCTAGTCACAGCCTTTGCCGCGCAAACTTTTGACCGGGCCATTGTTGTATTTGATTTTTATTTTCATTCGTCTTCGTTTGCGCATGCTTGTGAGAACAAAGCGATCCCAAAAATGCCTTGCATGGGAAATGCCAGATGATGAAGAAACTCAAAGCAGCAGAAAACCAGGAGCAACAAAATCCTTCAGGCAAAACAGAGAATTGAACAGAACTGTTTTGTCCGATGTTGGCTTGATTCAGTCTGCCCGCGACATGGCATAATGCTTGATTTATTTTGGAGATGAAAACTATTGCGTATCCCGACATTTTGATCAGAAACAAAACCCTGGAACATTTTCCTTTTTTTTCTACCCATTTAGACAATTTTCTCAAATGGACGCCGCTGGCTGCCGTATTTGTTCTTGACCTGTTCAAGGTTTCAATGCGACATCAGTGGAAAAAACAGGTATTGCTTGGATCATGTTCTATGGCTTTACTAGAAGCGGCCATTCAGCCTCTGAAAAAAATGACCCATGAATTCCGTCCCAATTTATCGCCGGATACGAACTCCTTCCCTTCCGATCATACTGCTGCTTGTTTTTTGAGTGCAGAAATATTCCACCAGGAATTAAAAGAACACCATGATGTACTGAGTTATGCGGGATACGCGGCCGCAGCAACTACGGGAGTGTTGAGAATTCTGAAAAACAGGCATTGGACTTCCGATGTTCTTTGCGGAGCGCTCCTCGGACTGGCAACCGTGAAGGTGATATATGCAGTGTTCAAAGAATCCGATGCTAAAAAAAGGAGCAGGGAAACAAAAAAGCTAAACTTATCCAGCGTAAACCCACAATCTATTTCACAAATGAAAGAACTTTCCTGAAAACAGTAATTTACTATAGGCAACAATTCTTCCTCAAAGCTCCTGGCTCATAACTCACGGCCTACTCACTTATTTCCCAAACGAACGCAGGATCATTTCTGCTACCGTTTCCACCGTTTGCAAAACAATTTTTTCAGCATCGCCCCTGAACAGTTTTTGTTCCTTGAACGATCTGTTCTGGAATATCATGTGGATGAACATCGTTCCCACAGGCTTTTCCGGAGTTTCACTGCCGCCCGGAGTAGTAAGTCCGGTAATTGCAATATGAATATCAGCCGAAATGAGTTGCGGCAATCTTCTGGCCCAGTTCTTCGGTCACTTCCTCCGATTCTGCAGTAAAGTTTTTAATAATGTCGCGGGGAACGCCTAAAATGTCCTGCTTCAATCCAGCATCATAACAAACGAGTCCGCCCATCAAAAAATCACCCGCATCTTTCACCAAAGAAAACTCTGAGCAAAGCCTTCCTGCCGTCGCACTTTCCACGAATGCAAGACGGAGTTTTCTTTTGATCAATTCCTTACCGCAGATTTCAACAACCGTTATCGCCATATCATTGATTAGGGTTGCAATGTTAATTAATATCTGTAAAGTGTTTCAAATATTTAGGATCAAGTAGAGTAGTGTTTCATTGGCCATTTTGAATTAGCAAAAAATTTTGTACCTCCCTGGGTTACTTCACTGTGTCCTGAGGCATTAATTCCTACAATCAATTCATATGAGGGCGCAAAAAATTTTGCTTCCAGTCCTGGTCTTGTTCATCATCACCAGCTGCGGTAACCAGTCTCAGAATATTTCCTCCAACAACACAGATGCCGACTCCACTTCTACAGGTGGTGTGCCGGGCGACTCGGTAAAATTGGTTAAGACTGCTGAAATCAATTGTAAGGTGAAAGACGTAGAGAAAAGCACAAGAGATCTTTCAGAGATGACCGCAAAATTTGGCGGTATGGTTTTTCATCAGGTGGTCAGCTCGGAAGAAAATGAAAAAAAGGAACTGAGAATTTCCGCAGATTCTCTGATGGTCATCTCCACCACCACGCCTCAATCGGATGTGATGGTAAAAGTTCCTGCGAAAAATCTGAACGATTTTCTCTTCAGCGTTTCCAGCCTTGGATATTTTACAGAGAACAGCACACTCGATATTCAGGACAAGAGCCTGGAGTATCTGGAAAATACACTTCGGCAAAAAAATCGAAAAGAAGTTCTCGCAGACAAACCATTAAAGCCAACTCTGTCCAGCAATCTGAAAACCATCGACATTAAAGATGAAATGACCTCTCAGCAAATCAACAACCTGACCATTGATGCGGAAGTATCTTATAGCCCGGTTCATCTGCACTTTTATCAAAATCCTGAAGTCAGGAAAGAAGTCATTGCCAATTACAACCTCGATGACTACCAGCTTTCATTTTCCAAAAGATTTTCTGCAGCCATGCAGGAAGGATGGCAGTACTTCGTGGAATTCTTCCTGGTACTGGCGCATTTATGGGTTTTTATCGTTATCGTAATCGTTCTGTATTTTATTTATCAGGCAAAACAGCAGCGAAAAACAATGGCCTGATGAAGAACGGAGAAAGAGAGCGAAGAATTATTAGAAGTCCTTCGGATTACATGTAGGGAAGCCACCAGTAAGAATGCGTCGACTTAAATCTGCCAAACCATCGGCAGGGCCAGTACAGCATTATTACTACACCGATCCAGACCAGGTACACTTGCCAGAGATGAATTCCACTTACCATTTGCTTTGGTCTTCCGAAATTACCCGATGCAAAATCAAGCTGGTCCCAATGAAAACCCTGAAGCAACAAAACGGCAACAAGAATTAGATGGATAAGGAAAAAATGTGCAAGGAAATAAAACAACGGCACCCTTCCATATACCGAGAGTGTATTCAGGATGCGGCTTTGTGATCCCTCTGAAAATGCAAGAACCACGAACATCATTCCCAGCGTAATGAGACAAAATAAAAATGAAGGTGGATACTTGGCGACATTCATGAAGGAGAGAAAAGTGAAGGTTTCATTTCTCTGCAGAGTCCAGGGAACCGGATCCCCATAAAAATTGAGGTAACGCAGAAGAATAAAAAAACAAATGGCACTGAGACCAATTTTTAAAAAAAGAGCTTTTCTTTTCTCCTGCTCAAAAAACTGACCGCAGGCAAATCCCACCAACATGATGCCCAACCAGGGAAGAGGTGGGTATGCCATGACAAAAACCCTGTTGGTGAAAAAAGGAAAACCGCCTGGATTAAATAACAGGGAGATGGCTGTATCCAAAAACCTGTTTCCTGTTGCCGGAACGAAAGGAACCAGGTTATGAAGAAAAATAATCACCAGTCCAACCGCGCCTATAAGGACCGGCCTACTACGGATCAACAATGAAAGAACGATAAATCCAAAACCAATAGCGGCAATCACTTCAAAGATCAGCGTGTGAAAACCGGGATCGAAATACATGATAAAGTTGACCACGGTAAATTCCAGAGCTACCAGGTAAATACCGCGCTTCAGCAAAAAGCGGCGTGCTGATGCAGCATCGTTCTTTCTTTTAAAAGAAAGATAGGCGGAAGTTCCGGCAAGGAAAACAAAACTCGGGGCACAGATATAGGTGATCCAACGTGTAAAAAAAATCAGTGGCGTCGTTGTCTGCAGATTGGTTGGACTCTGCCCAATGGAAGAGAGGTGCAAGAGGTCGCGAACATGATCGAGCGCCATGATCACCATCACCAGACCTCTGGTCTGATCAATGGAACTGATTCTTTTTTTCTGGAGCTCCTTCACAGCAGGCATAAGAAAATGTGCATGGTTTCAAATTTAACCTGATTACTAATTAGACGCTGGGGAATTATCTTTTGATGGTCAATGGAGTTTACCAGCCAGATCAAAGACTTTCTTTTAAAACAATGGCCCACCAAAATTGACGGGCCATCTTCTCTTTTCTTACGCTGGCATTATCCAGATCAAGTACCCAGGTATGTTCTCAGTGCTTTGATCAACCGCACACCCTGAAGAGAAAAATTACAGTCAACCAGTACATAATTCATACCAGAACAACCCACGCCATTCAGTTTTTGCTTTAATCGATTGCCGTCTTCAAATGAGATGAACAGGATAGCCAGCCATTCAGTAATATTGAAGAGCAAAGCAATTCCCTGCGCATCGTCTTTGATCAAAGATTTCAGAATGGCTTATCTGCACATGAATCAACAATTCCTTTTCCTCTTCGGCATCCATGTAGAAGAATGGATATCGCATTATGGAGTCTGGGTTTATGCCATCATGTTCCTGTTTATTTTTTGCGAGACCGGACTGGTTGTAACTCCGGTGCTGCCTGGTGATTCCATGATCTTTGCAGCTGCCACACTCTCTGCGCGGGAACAGACTGTGCTAAATGTTCACCTCATTGCCCTGCTTATGACCCTGGCAGCTTTTAGTGGTGACGTGGTTAACTATTCCATCGGAAAATTTCTAGGTCCCAAAGTATATCGGAAAAATTTCAGGATCATCAATCGCGCCCGGCTCGACAACACGCGCAGATATTTCCGTAAGCACGGTGTGCGTACCATCGTTTACGCGCGGTTCGTTCCCCTGATCAGGACCTTCGCGCCTTTCGTAGCGGGGGTCAGCGAAATGGATTACAAGCGTTTCATGTTCTTCAATTTTCTGGGCGGACTCTCCTGGGTGTGCATTTATGCCTATGGCGGATATTTTTTAGGCAATATCAAATTCGTGAAAGAACATTTCGAAACCACAGTGCTGATCGTTCTGGTGCTCACGCTCTTACCGGTAGTTTACGGCTTCCTTCGTGCACAACTAAAGAATAGAAAAGGAAAAAGATCCGCGCGATGATGTTTAATAGTCAGAATCGCCTGGCGCGATAACTTAAGTACTATTTTCTGGCAGCCGCAGAATCGTACATTCAATAAAATGAACCATGATAAAAAATATCATTCTGTCCGGGCTCCTCTTATTCTGCCTTCCCGGTATTGCCCAAAAACCGGTGCCCCAGAACTGGCTAAAAAAAATCACTCCATCTTCCGACTCTCTTCCCACTAAAGAAAGACAGAGAATTTTGACAGCATCACTTTCGGAAGCCGGAAGCCAGCGGAAAAATATTCTGGTTTTTTCCCCTTCTGCAAAAACAACAAAGGACAAGGATGCCTTATTCATCCGTAGATCTGAAAACAAAGAAATCTATAAAGTGAACATCCCGATGGTTGTGTCGGATAAAATTTCAGAAACGGAAAAGAACCTGGATAGACTGTTTACAGAGGCGGGAAGAAATTCCTATATTCTTTTTTTTGATGAAGCGGGAGATCTCTTTTCGCGCACTGGCCAGGCAGAAGTCACCATGAATTATATTCAATCCTTAGCCCAGTCAAAAAATGTTATAACCATTTTCTGGTGTGAAGAGGATTGCCTGAAGTGGCTGAAAAAGGGCAGTTATGTGCTGGTAAAATAATTGCGCCTCGTGAACCTGCGTCACATCAATATGCGATTGTCCCGGCCCTGGCATGAACGTAAATTGCATACGATTCACCAAAACTTAATGCATGCGCCAGCTGATTGCTTCATCGCTTCTATTCCTTTTAGTTTTCCAGGTGCATGACCTTGCCCATTCGCAGAGCTGTTCCTGGCGTCCCGCCGACTGTCCGGGCGATCCTATTCTGACGGATTCAGAAGACAGCCTTTCTTATGTCCAGCAATTCCATCATCCGCGCGAGATCAGCATGATGATCCGGATGCACCGGGAGCTCACGAAAATAATGGAGGATATTTCTGCTGCAACCAACTGGAAGATGTACAGCTTTATTGAAAGTGGTGGATCGGGCATCGGCATAGAAGAGAATACAAAACCACTTCCATACTCACTTCGGCCTCCACATGAATATGGCATCAGTTTTATTTTTATCGTCAACGAAGATTCTCTCAATGCCTGGCGCAACTGGCAGAAGGAGGTACTGCTTCCTGCTGCGATGCAGGTGGTAGAAGAAAATAAAAATGCAGGAGAATCAGTTTCCACCGATGACCGGTACAAGCACTACCTGGATTCTGCAAACTGGTACCTACAAAAGCAATCTGAATTTGCAACGTCCCACGCAGCCGAATATCAATCGGCAGTTTTATCAGCCGACAAAAAAGCAATCAAGGCCTATGATGATGAGATGAACCGGTTTCAGAAAAAAGTAAATGAATGTATTGACAAAGCAAACGGGAGAAAAGATGAGAAATGGGCTCAGACGAACAAGGACAACGAAGATTTTCAGGAAATGCGTCACATGAAAACAGTTGCCTTTCGAAATTCTTGCATGATCCGCATCAAATTCGATATCAATGTGCCCTTATTACAGGTTTCAAGTGAGGATAAATTCCAGTACATCAAACCCATTTCTGTGCCCCATGCGTCGGTCGCGCTTCACTATCACAATGCGCATCCCAAGGAAAACGAGGTCTTCGAATTAAACCAGTTTACCAGGAGCCCTGATCTTATTTTATTGCTGGTTGGTCCCTGGCAAACCAAACCAGACAAATCAGGTCTGTATCATTCCGGCTTTGAGTTGAATAAAGCCAACCTGGATTATGTGTCAGTAAAGAAAACGCCGTGTGAACAGGTGCAGACCATCGGCATTCACGTGGAAGGCGCACCTGCATACATGAACCGCTTTCTTGAAAAATTAAATCTGGAAAAAATAGAATTGCTGCTGAAATAAATTTTCTTCCTCTTCCAAAAAAGTTGAATTCATCTTTTATTCGATCTTGTCCCCGTTTCAAAATACGGCCTACGTGGATTGGTGCGTAGTCGCAGGTCGATGCGCTCGGCCAGCCACTGAAAGTATTCTCCGAGAAAGGGATCGGGTTGTTTTTCGCGCATGTCGAGAAACAGGGTCTTGTATTTTTCCCAGGCTGTTGTTACAAGTGAACCAAGAGTTTTGTCAACCAGTTCAAGATTGATCAATTTTTCCGCCACCAAAATTCCAACAGATTCCATTTGCTGGGCGAACTGGATAAATCGGACGCGTTCTTCAGCAGGTCTGATTGCCCATTCCGATTGGTTCACGGGCATTTGGGTGGTGGTAATATAGAGGATCAATTCTGCAAATTCCCTTGTTTGAAAACTGTTCAGGGTTTCAAGGGTGAGTCGTTCGCGCCGGTCGCGTTCTGCAGTGCGCACCTGCGCAATTCCGAAGATCAACGCCACGATAAAGGAAAGAGTTAGCGCAAGATTGGCAATGAGGGCAATGAATTCGTTATTCATGAAGAAGTTTATAGTTTATGGTTTGTGGTTCTTTAGAGGCGGTTGTTACTTCTCTCAGTTCGAAGCTCTGGACTCAAAATTTTTTTTCCAACCAGGGGAAAAAGCAAAGAGTAGAGCCTTTCGCAGAGACCATGGTAGAAGATAAATTCAAAACCTGCTTCCACGCTGTAAAGAGAATTTAACCGCAAAGAACGCGAAGAACGCAAATCAGTTTTTCGCGTCCTCCACGTTCTCCTCTGTTAATTACTTCTTTCTCTATCTCTTTCTCTTTCTCTTTCTCTTTCTCTTTCTCTTTCTCTATTTCTTTCTCTTTCTCTCTTCTACCAACTGTCAACTACCAACTACCAACCCTCTCTCAAAGATTTATTTCTTAATTAACCTCGTCGTTCCCACCCATCCATTCATACTGGTGCGAATGATATAAGCGCCTCTTTGCAATTCTCCTACCTGGAGATTTTCTTTCCAGTTGCCCATGGTCTTATTGAGGTTAAAGACCTTCACCACCATTCCTGATTCATTGATCACCTGCACCCTCAGGTTTCCGGAATAACTGTTGTTGACGATCAGCTGGAAGGCATCAGTGGTTGGATTGGGATAAACACCCATGGCAGATACTACGGGGTTCACCTGCTCTATCAATACACCACTTCTGGCAGCAGCCGCTACCGTTCCACTAAGGATCTCCCACCAGTTCAGATTCCATCCTGCAGGAGAGGCAGTGGTGTAGATACGCAGGGTTTGTTGTCCTGCAGTCAGATTCGCCGTTGTTGATATCGTTTGCCAGGTTTGATAAGTGCCGGTTGAAGGAACACTCATGGTCGTGATCACAGTACCATTCGAACGTCTCAACTGGAATTGAGCACCGGCTACCATCGTGGCGATGCGGAATCGAAGTGTATACGTTCCTGTTGTCGGAATGTTCACTGCATATTCTGCCCAATCATTCAAATCCTGGCTGCCTAAGTTATAACCTCCGCCAACATCGGAAGTGGTTTCCTTGTACACACCACTCATGGCCGACCAGTTTTCTGCTTCAATATGCAAACTGAAATTACTGCCTGTTACCGCCGCATTCACAGTAACCACTACATCATCACTGGCACTGGCACCTGAATTATCTTTTACTGTAAGTCTGAATGTATATACTCCAGCTACAAGATTGCTAATGGTGGATTGAACCGTAGTAGTACTGTTGAAGCTTGCTGTAGAGGGTCCGCTCACCTGCGTCCACGCATAGGAAGCGATGGTACCATCTGCGTCCGATGCTGTTCCGGTCAACTGTGTACTGGATGCAGGCAAGGTAATGGTTTGATCTGTTCCTGCACTCACGGTGGGTGCAATGTTCGTTGGCGTTCCACCACCTGCTACAATTTCCCACCAGTTCAAATTCCATCCACCCGGAGAAGCTATTGTATAAATGCGCACGGTTTGTTGTCCTGCAGCCAGGGTTGCCGTAGTCGAAATCGTCTGCCAGTTTTGATAAGCGCCAGTAGAAGGAACACTAACGGTGGCGATCACTGTACCATCAGATCTTCTAAGCTGGAACTGTGCACCGGCAACCATGGTTGCAATCCTGAAATTCAAAGTATAGCTTCCTGTTGAAGGAATATTCACGGAATAGTCAGCCCAGTCATTGAGGTCCTGGCTGCCCAAATCATAACCACCACCCAGATCAGAAGTTGGTTCTTTATATACGCCACTCATAGATGTCCAACTCTCAGCTTCAATATGCAGCGATGATGGATTTCCGACAGGAACGGACGGATTCACGGTTACTGTAACATCGCTAGTGCCTGTTGCTCCTGCATTATCCTTTACTGTCAGGCGGAATACATAGCTGCCCTGAATCAATCCGGAAACCTGAGTGGAAGCGGCTGCAGGTGAACCAATGGTTGCCGTTGATGGACCACTTACCTGCGACCATGCATAAGACTGTATGGTTCCATCACTGTCTGTTCCACTTCCATTGAGTGTTACCGAAGAAACGGGAAGCGTGATGGTTTGTGCAGATCCAGCGTTAGCACTGGGTGCAACATTTGGTAGGGGTGCCGCTGCAGTAGAAAGATAAAGTTGGAACCAGTTCAGATTCCATCCTCCTGCAGAATTATTGGTGAAGATGCGCAGGGTTTGTACGCCCTGAGTAAGATTTACCTGAGAACTGATGGTTTGCCAGGCCTGCCATCCACCGGTGCTCGGAATGGTTACAGTAGATAAAACAGTTCCATCAGCTTTTCTTAACTGGAATTGTGCACCCGTATTGATAGTAGCAACGCGATAATTAATGGTGTAGGTTCCTGTATTCGGAACGCTGATGGAATAATCCATCCAGTCGTTATTGTCCTGCCATCCCACGTCCTGACCGCCACCCACATCCGGCGTGGTTTCGGTTTGAATTCCCGACATCGCCGAATAATTTTCCGCTTCTATTTTCAGCGGGTTGGATGCGCTGGATCCTGCGGGTGTTCCGTTGATCTCCCACCAGTTCAAATTCCATCCACTGGCTTTGGTTTGTATCCTCAGGGTTTGTTGTCCGGCGGGAAGTGTTACCTGCGCGCTGATGGTTTGAAAAGTTTGCGATCCTCCTGTTACAGGAACGTTGAGTGTTGTGAGAACCGTGCTGTCTTTTTTCAGTTGGAAGGCTGCACTCGTATTTAAACTTGCTACTCTGAAATGGACCGTATAAGTACCGGGGAGCGGAATGTTTACAGAATAATCCATCCAGTCGCCTGCATCCTGCCAGGTCATATCTGATCCGCCACCTGCATCGAGTGTGGTTTCTGATTGAACACCACTTCCGCCCGTCAGGTTTTCGGCTTCAATTCTTGTATATCCTGCAGGAGGAGCAGTAAGTTCCGCGCAGGAAATTGTTTTGATCACTACAGGTGTATGCGACCAGTCGGACCAAATGCCTCCTCTTTGCACCCGCGCATCATAGCTTCCTGTTTGTGTTACCTGGAGGGTATTGGTTGCAGCGCCGTTGATGATGACGCCATCTTTTCGCCACTGGTAGGCATCGAAGCCTGGTGCAAGTCCGATGGTTGTATTGATGGGAGTTGAATTACAAAAATCAGTTTTGCCTCCCAATGGCCAGGGGTTGGATGCATAGGCCCT
The DNA here is from genome assembly GCA_045805145.1 of Flavisolibacter sp. Taxonomy (GTDB): domain Bacteria; phylum Bacteroidota; class Bacteroidia; order Chitinophagales; family Chitinophagaceae; genus Flavisolibacter. The sequence continues at coordinate 18,692 of JBJMLU010000175.1, forward strand.
GTTCATGAAGGGCCAGAAGTCAGGCTCGTTCCATGTATTGGGCCAGGTGAAATGCGCAACATCAGGATACAGCGTATTCCGGTAATTGCCACCAGCAGCCAGCATGGCATCGCGTACCTGTTCGCAGGTAGAAGGAGCCGGCGAACCATCAAGGCCGCCGTGCGTATTCCAGAATGGGGTAAACTTCATCTTATTGACATCAGCTGTATCACGATACCAGATAGAACAGGAAACCATAGGAAGGGCAGCTGCTGCATAAGTAGGATACTTAAAGAACATCTCCCATACTGCTTGTCCACCTGCAGATAATCCATTGAGGGTAACATGAAAAGGATCGAGCTTATTATTCGCTACCATGTAATCGACGATCTCTTTTGTATAGTCGTAGTGGCCTCCGCCCCAAAATCCCTGGCTTTGCATGAACAGAAGATAGCCATCAAAAGTTCCATTGTCTACCGACCAATTGAAAAAATCGGCGCCCCAGTACAACTGGTCTTCATTGTCTGTGATGGGTGCTGCTTCTCCCAGTCCGTGAAAGAAAACGAGCATCGGATATTTTTTTCCGTCGTTGACTGCAGGATTGTAGGTTTTGGGAAACTTCAGCCGGAAGCAAACACCTTTATAGATGTAAGCCTTGAATCCATCGGTGTTCCAGGACACACGTTTTTTGGTGCGAACCCATTTGCCGATCTGTCCCCACGGAGGTTGAACCGGAGGATTGGTAGAATCGTAAGTGATCACGGGATCAGTGGGATCGAGGATGCTTTGTGACTGCGCACAAAATGAAAACAGGCTGGTGTTGACCAGCACTAAGAGGAAAAGCTTGGCAAAATGTCTCATAGAGATACCCTTGTATTAGTGTGAAATGATGGTTTAAGCTCTATAAGCAGCGGTTGCTCAGGGGATAGTCTCAAAAAAATTATACCAGCCTTTAAAAGCCTTCAGTGTCAAAGGCGTTAGGGTAAGAAAAACTACAATTCCAGGTGATTCAACTGAGAGTTGTATTGAAGATAGCGAGAATCTTTGCTTTCGCCAAGAATACCTGAGACCGCTGAGATGAACCGGGAATGATTCCTATGAGCGAATTAATTTTATGCTCTTGGCAAGGATGTATTTTGAATCAATCATGGCGGATAATGATTGATATGAAAATGATACATGGGAATAGTTAACTACACAATTGACTTTTTTTATCAACTGGATCCTTGGTTCTTTATTAGTTTATAGGTATGAACTAAATTTTAGTTCTTAGAGCAGAATGCGAAGAGTCCATATTGATATTTATTCTTTCAAGAGCGTGTTTTTGTCGGCAGTCATTCTTTACTGATTAGATTTTTTTTGAGAAGTGCTTTATCGGCAGTTATTCTTTAGCGATAGATTTTTTTTAAGAGAGTGATTCTTAACGGCAGTCCTTCCTTATGCGTGGTTTTTTTCCTTTCTACTTTTTCTCTTGGAAAGAAAAAGTAGAGCAAAAAGTTCAAGGACGCCCCCGCCTACGGCGGGAAGTTCGGTAGGGCTTGAACGGTCTTGTGAGTTTTGCGATGATGTTAATGAATGATCCTGGTTTCATTGTTTTGGAGTGCTTTATCGCCCGTGAGTGTACTGCGAAGCGGTCTAAGAACTGGTGCTCGCTTCGCTTGCAAGGAGATTGCCGCGCTGCGCTCGCAATGACGCCTAAACTATGATGCTTACTACGGGTTTCAACCTTGCCTTATAATTTGAGGTGTTAATTTATAATTTGAGGTGTTACTTTATAATTTGAAGGTGTTACTTACGCAAATACCTAAGAAGTATGATCGAAACAGTAATGCATTTTTGATTTGGCGTCATTGCGAGCGAAGCGCGGCAATCTCCTTGCAAGCGAAGCGCGCACCAGTCCCCAGGACAGCCTCGTAGTACACTCACGAACAGTAAGACGCTCCCAAACAATGAAACCAGAATCATTCATTCACATCATCGCAAAACTCACAAGGCGGGGGAACACAGCGCCCTTGGCATCTTCGAATTAAAGATATACGAACATGAAACTGCTCGATACCTGTAGTGAACTTTATTCTGTAAAGACCTGACAGCCTAGCATAACGATTCTTCGAGACAAGCTTTGATTAACCGTTGTGCCGCGGCCCGGACGCGCGTCCCCGCCGTTGACGGGGACACCAACAAGCGCTGAAGACTGTAATGAAAAACTACCACTTTGGAAAATTCCAAGTTCCCTTAGGAGACCCCGGGCGAACAAGAGCCAGCGCAGACGGACTGCCCCTCAAAAAGGATCACCGACAAAAACACGCTCTCAAAAAAATAAATATCAGTAAGCAATGACTCTCTAAAAAAATTCTCTAAAAAAAATCCAATCATTAAGCAAAGACTGCTACTAAAAATTTACTCAATGAACCCCTGAAAAAATAATAAAACAACAAAAAAATCTCCTTGAAGATATTTCGCTCATTGACGGCGAACCTGACAAGAACAGAAAATTATAGTTGCTACCTGCAAAGTATTGTCCCCTCATTTCAATGAAATCCATAATAATTAATTATTTTAACCAAGCTATCCACGACCTCGTCACGAAGAACACTGCATCCATCCTCAAACGCCCAGCATATGCAGCAGATCATCGACTTCGTCAAACACTATTTTAAGTTTATCTTTTACTTCCTGCTCTTTTGCAGTCTCATTGTACTCAATGTAAAATCACGGGACAGGGCTGCACTGGTGTCCCCACTTTCTCCCAAAGGGATGGTTTCACTCAAACGAAGCCACAACAAGGCTACGCAGGATTCTATCATCCGGACCTGGCAACATACCATCGTGAATAGTTCTACAAAAGATTCCATCTCCTCAACCATCACTGCCCGCGAAATCGCCATCAGACAGACCAAAGAAGATTTTTTATTTATTGCCTGTTATGTGCTTCTGCTTTTCTCACTCATTCTCTATTTAAATGATGGAAAAACCGCGAGCTGGATCCTTCCCATGAAACTGCTGGTATTAGCCACAGCAGCGGCCGATGTATTGGAAAATACTTTTCTTCTCCGCGCCCTGAACTACCAAGCCTATTTAACCTGGAGTATTTACTGGTCTTCGCTTATCAAGACATTTTTATTGCTTCTTGTCTTTATTCTTCTATTGATAAAGGCAATCCGGCAGGGACATGTCATTAACCTGCTGAGGAGGATTTCATTTTATCTCACAGTCTCCTCGCAGTTGCTCGTGAAATTTCGAATCGTTGTATTCGGACTTCTTTTTTTATTCATTGCTCTTTACCAGTCCGATCAGGGCCAGGACCTGCTGCTCGTCATCAATTCCAGCCGGGTAGGACCTCCGAGTTTTCTCGCGGTCATCAGTTTTCTGGCATTGTTGAATTGGTATCTTCCCAAATACTACGATCAGCTGGAACCTCAATTGATCTCTTTTAAAAGTTTTTTTTCCAGCAACTGGAGCCTGCAGCTTCCACGGATAAAATCTAACCTCGATACGGCACGCCTTCTGGGAACAATCACCTTTTTATTACCTGCAGTGTCCATTCTTCAGGCGATGCGCATTTTCCGCATTCCGTATTTGCTGGACGCGGTTCATCCCCTCCTGGTTTTTTTGCTGGTTCTTATGCTTTATCAGCTGGCACTTGCGCACGAATGGATTAAAAAATGGTTTGTGCCTGGCGATGTTTTTTCCTGGCCAAGATTTATTACGGTTATGTCAATTATTTTTGGCGTCATCTTTCTCCTGGGAATTCCTTCCGCCAACCGACAACCAAAATTCCTCGCCTTCCTTTCGCTTGATTTTTTTCTGCTCTCCTTTGCTTTTCTTGTTTTCGTAACGCTTCGCACCTGTGTACCCAAGGGATCCAGACTGGTCACCATGAATATCACGCTTCTGGTATTGGTACCCGGACTGATCTTTTTTTTTATTTTCCTGCTCATTAATTTTTTTCCCAGCCTCGTTTTTTTTAATCAGGAAAGAAGACTGTTTACCCTCCCGGTGATCGTTTGCGGTATCATGTTCTACACCATTTTATTCAGTTATCTTCTTCTGAGCGGAAAAAAATTCGACGTAAGGTTCATCACCCTTCTTTTTCTTTTGGCCATCATTATACCCCTGGTTCATAAAAATCCCCTTCACCAGGTAACGCTTGTTGATGCTCCGGATGAAAGAGAAAAAATGGATTCACTCCAGCACTACGCCGAACAATGGTTCCGGTCGCGGAAAACAGAAATAGATTCCTTTAACCGCATGGGCAAACCTTATCCTGTTTATCTGATAAATGCCTACGGCGGCGGTGTTCGCGCAGCAACATGGACCAGCCTTGTTGTATCTGAATTGGACCGTGCAGTACAAGAAACCGATACGGTTTACTACAGGGGATTTCAACATTATGTATTTTCTTATTCGGGCGCTTCGGGTGGAACGATCGGTTCCTCCCTGCTGTGTGCAGAAAGATTTGGTTCACTTGAAAAAAGAAGCAGGGAAAATTTTAATCAGAACTGGAAACCGCTTTTTGAAAATGATTATCTCACACCTGTTGTTACTGCTTTAATGGGCCGCGACATCTGGAATTCCGGACTGGGTGTTCACCTTCTTCATGACCGGGCTTTTCTACAGGACGAAATATGGGAACACCATCTTTCACGTTTTGGAATCAACTATAGCATGCCCTTGAGTGAATATTGGTATGGCGGTCATACCAAGGCTTTTGAGCTTCCCTTGCTTTTTGCCAATACTTATCATATTGATTCCGGTTTGAAAGCAATTGTTGCCCCTTTAAAACTGAAGCGAGATGATTTTCCCGGAACCATATTCGTTGAAGATTTGATCAATGAAAAAAATAAAGGACTCAAATTAAGCACCGCTTCATTTTTGAGTGCACGCTTTCCAGTTATCAGTCCGAGTGCCAAATTCAGCGACTATTATCATTTCATGGATGGAGGACTGAAGGAAAACTCCGGTGCGGAAACTTCCAGAGAAATTCTTGTGGTGCTGGATTCGGTTTGGAAAAACTTGAAGGCATACGATCCTTCTTTCCAAAATAGTTCTATTCGATTCCAATTGCTTTCTCTTCCCAATTCTGTAAAGGGCACTGACTCGATACAAAAAGCACCCAATCCGCTCGAGCTAACTGCTCCCATCACTGCACTGATGAACAACTGGATTGGAAATACCACGAAGGCTGCCCTCATTAACCAAAAGGACACAGCACAATATCATTATGATTTTTATGAGTTCAGGCCCACTATAGAAGCAGCAAATGGATTCACACCTGTTCTTCCCCTGGGCTGGCAGATATCTGATAACGCACTGGACCTAATGGATTCCTGTGTGAAAAGAAACAGAAATGAACTGCTGAAGATCATTGCAAGAATAAAGTAGTTGTACTTTCCTTAAAGGCAATTCTAACTGCTCATGACTCATAGCTTTTGCTGTCATCACCCGTCTCCCATCTCCCATCTCCCATCTCACATCTCACATCTCTCCTCTATCAACTATCAACTACCAACTATCAACTCCTCCATGCTTTTCTTAAAAACCGCAGCCAGTTGCCATGCATGATGTTTTGAATATCGTTTTCGGAATATCCTCTCTTGCGGAATAATGATGGAAACAACTGAAGATCTGAAATCGTATCCAGGTCGTGAGGACATTGTTCTCTTCCAAAGCCACCATCGAGATCAGAGCCGATGCCGATGTGAAGCACATTACCTGCGATCTGGCAAATATGATCGAGGTGATCGATCAACACTTCCAGCCTACAATTCATGGACATCGGATCCGATTTACCACGAATCCATCCGGGCACCATCATCCAGGCATCGAGTGCACCGCCAATTACAGCACCTCGGCTGATCAATTCCCTGATTTGTTCATCACTGAACTGGCGGTTGTGTGGAACCAATGCTCTTACATTATTGTGACTTGCCCACACCGGTCCCTGAAAATGATCCAAGGCTTCCCAAAAACTTTCATCACACAAATGTGTTGCATCGAGAATGATGTTGAGGCGCTCCATTTCTTTGAGAAGCGCACGACCCCTTTCGCCCAATCCACCTTCTGCGTCCGTTCCCTGCGCATACCTTCCTGCGCCATAGTGCGCGGGACCAATAGCCCTCAGTCCATAATTCCATGCTCTTTCCAGGTGCTGAAAACTTATGAGTGAATCTGCTCCTTCAAGGCTAAGGATATAACCAATGGGTTTTTGATCATCATCTTCTTTCCGGTTCCACCGGTGCAAATGTTTTTCTAATGACGCGAGATCAGTGATCTGAATCATTTCACCTTCTTCTTCCATCGCGCGGTACCAGGCCAGTTGCGCCTGCGAATGTGCCCATGCCTGATGAGGAGAATGCCATCCCGGAAGCGGGCTGTCTCGTTTTACATACCGGGCAATCTGTGTGGCTACTACCAGTCCGATATTTCCTTTTCGCAATTCGGGAAAAGACACAGTGCACCTTCCTCTTCCCGGTTTATCGGACATATTTTTTTCTCGATCATTGATCTCCTTTACTGTCTTTCGCAGATCACGGTTCCATTCCATGGCATTCATGCTCAAATCCAGATGTGCATCGATGATCAGCATATTGTTTTATTAAGAGTCTTCAGTCCTCGGCTGGCAAACGCATAAAGCAACCGGCAAAAGATAATTCAAGCTTTATAATCTAATGTCCACTTTACCTGTTCTCTCCCTAATTCCCAGTTCCCAATCCCCAATTCCTAATTCCTAATTCCCAATTCCACTTAATTCCTTAATACCTTAATACCCCAATACCCTAACACCCCAACCTCCTATTCCGTGCAACAACATCCCAACTACCGGTAATGGTTCCACCTTCTACAGTCAGGACTTTTTCGTATAGAGCGCAGGTAGGACAAATATGATAAGGCAATCCATACAACACATCACCAATCGCATAGTCATGACCGGGAGTAGTGCGCAATACCAGGTGTTCCTCACTGTGACCGACAGGTTCCAGCTCGGGCGCGTTGAAAAAAAATACTCTTTTGCCTAATTCATTTTCTGAAGAAATGGATTTATGTCCCAGGTCTGTGCAAAGGGTCGTTTCGTCCGGCATTGAAATAATGCGCGTGATCACGAGTGCTGCAGGAAGAAATGCCTGCTCGGGAAGGTTTTGCAAATAACCATTGTCCCAGTAAATGAATGTGCCCGGACTACATTCCACATTTTCTCTTTTTGCATGAACAGGAAATCCAGGTGAACCTCCAATGACGATCAGGGGTTTCTCGAATCCTTTTTTCACCAATTCGTTTTTCAAATCTTCCACAACTTTAAATACCTGATCACACCTCAGTGCACGCTCACGGAGATCCCTATCCGAAATATGGCCATCATAAGCATGCAATCCTACGGGCCATATTCCTGGAAGTGAAGCACAGTGGGCGTAAAAACCGGAAGCCATCGAGGGAGAAATGCCTGTCCTGTTCATGCCCACATTGAGGTCTATATAAACCGGAACACGGATGCCTGCAACAGATGCTTTTGAGGACAATAGTTCTGCAACCTCTTTGTCATCCAGGATACAGGCAAACCGGGAAGAAGAATATTTTTCTATGAGTGAAATTAACCGGTCAGCCTTTGGGCCTACCGGTTGATAGGCCAGAAGAATATCAGGAGCGCCTGCAAGAGCCAGCATTTCTGCTTCTGCAATGGTAGCACATTTGAATTTTTTGATGCCTGCTTCCATTTGCAAAAGAATTGCCTCTGACGTTTTATGGGTCTTGATGTGTGGACGCAACCGTTCAACGTCACCGATCATCTCTATAGCCTTGCTGATATTTTTTTTTATCCTTTCCGGATACACAGCGAGAAAAGGTGTGTCGGTGCACTCAAGATTTTTGATCAGATACCAGGCAGGAAGGGTATGATTCATCTCTTTCATGAATTCAATTCAAACAAAGCTTCAATTTCCACAGGAATATTATCAGGCAGCGATCCGAATCCTACTGCGCTACGAACACCGACACCATTTTCTTCTCCCCAGATCTTTGCAAACAATTCGCTGCATCCATTGATCACATAAGGATGCTTTTCGAATTCCGGAACACAATTGACCATACCCAACACCTTGATCACACGCCCAATCCGGTCCAAACTGCCCAAATGTTTTTTGAGGGTGGCAATGATCGCAAGTCCCACTTGTTGCGCCGCTCTTTTTCCTTCTTCCTGTGTAAGGTCTTTTCCAATCCTTCCCCTGATAAAGCTGCGGTCTGTTTGCAATGGACCATGACCAGATACATAAACGTGTTTGCCGATGACAAGACAAGGTTTGTATACACCCAGCGGCTCGGGAGCAGGTGGAAGCGTTAGCGATAACTCAGAGAAATTTTGTTCTGGACTCATCTTAAAAAATTTTGATCATACAACCAGGTGAAGCAGCATCACGCCAACAAGACCGGTTACTGAAATAATGGTTTCCATCAGTGACCAGGACCTCAGCGTATCCTTTATACTGATGTTAAAATACTCTTTGAACATCCAGAAGCCTGCGTCGTTCACATGAGAAAACATCAGGCTTCCTGCGCCAATAGACAAGACCATCAAGTTGGGATTGGTATGCGTTTGAATCAGCAGGGGCTGAATAATTCCTGCTGCTGTGAAACCGGCAATGGTTGCAGACCCTACAGCCACGCGGATGATAGCGGCCATCAGCCATCCGAGGATCAGAGGTGATAGCGCCAGGTTGTTCATCATGTTGGCAATGAGCTGACTGACGCCACTGTCTACAAATACCTGTTTCAGTCCTCCTGCCCCACCAATGATCAACAAAATCATGGCAATATCCTTTACAGATTCGCTATAGACATTCATCACTTCGGTCATTTTTTTTCCCTGCTTCAATCCCAGTGTATAAGTCGCTGCTATCAGTGCAATGATCATGACAATGGTGGGCTGCGAAAAAAAGCTGATAACCGGACCAGAAGAATTTGAGATGACCAACGGGATCACTGCTGTGATCATGAACAAGGCCACTGGAAGAAGGGCGGAAAAAAAACTGAAAAATGTTCCGGGTAATTTATCCTCCGGAAGCCTCGTGGGTTGAAAAGCCTCCAGTGGTTGCGAAACAATGGAATGAAGGGTGCGTGAAAATAAAAGTCCGGCAAGAATAATGGTTGGAACAGCAATGATGATCCCATAAAAAAGAGTGAGGCCAATGCTGGCTCCAAACTGCACCACCAACGCGGATGGTGAAGGATGCGGAGGTAAAAATCCATGGGCAACGGAAAGCGCAGAAAGCATGGCAATGCCTGTGGGCACTGCAGGAAGTTTGTACTGGTAAACCATGGAAAAAACCAGGGGTATCACCAACACAAATCCCGTTTGGTAAAAAAGAGGCAGACCAATCACGAATCCTGTGAGCGCAAGAGCCCACTGAATATTTTTTCTTCCCACTTTGCGCATAATGGTGGAAGCAATACGCTGCGCCGCTCCGCTTTCTGCAATGAGCTTTCCAAGCATGGCTCCCAATACGATCAGGCTTACAATTGAACCAAGCGTATCTCCCATCCCTTTTTCCACGGAGTGCGCAATATTGGCCAGCGGAATGCCCAGTACCAGTCCGCCCAATACAGAAACAATCAGGAAGGCCAGAAAAGCATTGACCTTTCCCACAGCAACAAGTAATACGAGACAAACCAGGATCAGAAAAACGGTGATGAGAACCACGGAGGATGATGTTGAGAGAATAAAATAACTGATAAAATTTGATAGTTGGCACCTGTCCCGCCAATGCGGGAGTTTGTAGTTGATAAAGCTTGGTGGATTTGGAAGTTGATGGTGAACTATTGGAGAAAATTAGTCTTGAAGGGGACTAAAGTGCGCAAAGCGACTGAACAACTTGCCGGCAGGGAGTACAGATGCTTTCATGCAAGCCCGCGCAAGAAATAGATTGAGGATGATAAAGGCCACGTCATGAACCTTCCAGATCAGGATGGCGAATTGTTGTTCTGGAACAATGAGCTGCTTGTACACCAGGAAAATAAAAAAGCACACGCCCTCATAGATCGTTAGTCCGGTGATGACCAGGAACACGATTTCTTTTTTAAAATCCCTTAGTTCATCATCCTGGATCGTATAGAGATACCAGGTAATGCCCAGGAAAAGAAGAAGGATGGATTCAACCGTGAGCAGGCGGCTGCTGAATACGAGCGGATTTTCAAAAAGTGTAAAATTCAAAAACACAAAGGCTCCGTAAAAAATGAAGATCAGTTTTACAATATTGGCGGAAGCAGGAGGCAGATAGCGCTGAATGAACCATCCGAAAAAAACCACCTTTGCTACGGAGTGCAGGTTATAAAAAATATGGTTCGAGTCGTGAAATAAATGGGTGAAGGCCGGAACATTAGCGACCAGGGTAATGCAAAGGTTCAATAAAAACGCGAGTCCCAAATAAATCGGGATCTGCAACAGCAATGCAGGGGAAGATCTTCTGATCAACAAAACGCTCAGAGGAATGAGCAGGGCCCATACCTCAGACCATTTGAGCAATTCAATCAGGAATCTGCCAAACATAATTTATTTTTTATCAGCCAAAAGAAACCGGGCAGGCCGGAGGACAGGGATCAGTTGGCACCGACCTAGAGGTAGTCAAAGGAGCGGGCACGAGATCAACGTCGTAAATAATATGTCCGGAATAAACATCCTGGATCCGGGGGCAGAACTTCACATAGTCGAACTTGTAAAAGTCTTTTGTTTTAGGATCTGTCGCCTCTTTACGCAGCTTGTCTAATAAAAGGATGTTATTGCCCATAATGGCCACTTTATCCTTGGTTATATCCATCGTTCCTGAAATAGGTTTGAGCTCCTGTTTTAAATAGGAAGTACCATCGGAGGCGTAGGAAAGAACGGTAAAAACCGGCCGCTGCTCAATGGTGTTGGCAACAAATTGAAGGATCAGTGTTTTATATTTCTTATCCTTAAGAATTTCGATAATGTCATCATAGTCGTACCGGCAATTGGTGACCAATAAACCATGAGGATTGGTTGTGTTACTCAAGGCGGTTGGTGAGGCCTTCTGTTGAACTGCCATAAAATTTTTTTAAAAAGGAATGGGGTGGAAGAAAGTTCCAAGAGGTAGGAGCGTTCTATCTAAGTTAAGATCATTTCCGGATAATAAGAAGCCGGGTTGTTTGAAACTACGTATTTCTACGCAGCTGGTATCAACCGAGTTTCTACGCCTGCCATTTCTTGAATCTTGCGCTGATCTACGCGAAGTTTTTTTCCCGTACTTCCTACCTTGTCTTAGGGCCATTTCAGAGTGAAAATTTGTTCTACAAAAACAGATTGTATGAACCAGAAATTCCTCCTCTTCGCCCTCCTGCTGACCACTCTCCATTTTGCAGTTCCCAATACTGCTTCCACTTCCAGCAGCAACCAGGAAAAAGCCGTAACAACAACAACAACAGAAAACCCGACTCTTCCCGGGATCGAAGGTCATCATGAAATTTTGGGCTTCCTCGGCTGGAATAAAGACTTTTTCTTTATCGACCTGACCCATACTGCTGATGATTCAAAATTCTACATCTTCCATCTCGAAAGAGTAAGAAGAACAAGATGTGTCAGGCTGTTTGTTTTCCTTGCACGCATCCTTATTGTGATCAGTCATCTTTCTGTTCTGCTCTATGCTTTTAAAGGTCTCATCAACAGTTGAATATTTCAAAAGAACCGGTTCTTCGTCCTTCCTCTCGCGATCGCATCCTGCCTATATTCCAGTTCATCTCAAACAACTTACTTCAACATCTTCTCTTAGTTCACGTATCGCACAGCATCAGCTTCTATTGGCAATAGAAATGAGCACCAATGGATCGATGCCTCCATCATGACCTTACTCATACCAGACGCAGTGATCGGTCATAAAGCATGCAGTCTTGCTCCTCTAGTTTTGCGCTAAAGATTACTGCCATGCTGGGACAATTGAAAACCGAACAGATCGAAGAATTCCTTTCCAATCATATTATTGGGCACCTGGGATGTCATGCTGATGGAAAAAGCTACGTAGTACCTATCAGCTATGCCTTCGATGGAGATCATATCTATTGCCATACGCACGAAGGAAAGAAAATAGAAATGATGCGGAAAAATCCCTCTGTCTGTTTTCAGGTGGACGACCTGCACGACCTCTCTAACTGGAACAGTGTCGTTCTGTGGGGAAGATTTGAGGAATTGCATAATGATAAGGATCGCAATGACGCCCTGCAAATTCTTATGAATAGATCATTGCCCTTTAATTCCAGTAGCCTGACACAGCTTGGTGCCAACTGGCCTTTTTCTCCTGCTGATACGCGCGACATCAAGGGAATTGTTTTTCGCATTCGCATAGAAGAAAAAACCGGAAGGTTTGAATCCACCATGCAGTCACCAGCTCTCCCCGGATAAACGCTAATCCTTGTTGGTGAAGGAGTATCCTGGTTTTCACCCTGTCTTCTGTTTCACCATTCATGCATCACTTTACAACCGACAATACTCCCTTCCATATCTCAAACCAGAGAACTGATAACAAGGCTGTCGCCAGGCACAGAAAAAGATCAAAAAAGGAAATCAGTTCCAGTCCGAACAGAGACCGGGCCAATGGCAACAAATGAATCAGGAGTAAAAAGCCAGTCGATAGAAACAACACAGAAAGCGTGAGGTTGTTTTTATAATGGATGGTCTTCCGCAGCGTTTCCACGAAAGAACGATTTTCAAAAGTTAAAAAGATATTCGAAAGGATCAATGTTGTAAATACAATGGTTCTGGTTTGAGCGAGTGAGTAATTTTTCTCTATGGCCCAGGCATAAAGGAGAAGTATACCTGTGGCAATAATAGCTCCCTGTAATAAACTGACCAGAAATTCGCCAGCGGTAAACAGTCCTCCATTCTTTTTTCTGGGTGGTCTTTTCATCACGTACGCTTCTGCAGGCTCTCTCTCATAAAAAACCGAACAGGTAGGACCCATGATCAGTTCCAGGAAAATGATGTGTACCGGAGTAAAAATATTTGGATACTTCCAGCCAAACAACAAGGGAAGTGATGCAGTCAAGATAATGGGAATGTGGATGGATATAATGTAGCGTATGGCCTTTTTTAGATTGCTGAATATTTTTCTTCCCTGACGCACCGCTTCCGCCAGCCTCGAAAGATCATCATCCGAAAGGATCAGATCTGCTGCCTGCCGGGCTACTTCGGTTCCTCTTTTTCCCATGGCAATTCCAATATCGGCTCCTTTGAGTGCAGGACCATCGTTCACTCCATCGCCGGTCATGGCCACAATTAAACCAGTTCGTTTCACCGCTTCAATCACTTTGAGCTTCGCTTCGGGAAACATGCGCGCAAATACGGAAGTTGTACCCACTTTCTTCTCCAGCTCCTGGGCGGACATATTCATGACTTCCTTGCCTGTAACACAGCCAACCTCCTCTGTCAATCCTGTTTCGTTGGCGATAGCGATCGCTGTTTCTGGAAAATCCCCGGTGAGCAGTTTGGTTTCAATGCCTGCTTCATGAAACTGTCGGATCAAATTTTTTACAGAAGGTTTCGGAGGATCATAAAAACTGATCATGCCTTCAAATTGCCAATCATAATCATCCTGCTCCAATGGAAGTTTTGTTTTTGAATGTTTCGCATGACATATGCCCAATACCCGCTGACCCTTCGCTCCCAATTGTTGCGCTTTTGACAATATCTGTTGTTCTTCCTCTTTCGGAAGCTTGCAAACACGAAGGATTCTTTCCAACGCACCCTTTGCCACTACCAAAAAATTTTCTTCCTGGTCATACACATGTGTCATCATGGGAGGATCACCACTCAAAGGATACTCCGACACCATTTGTGGCCGGGAGGAATGATCGGTTGGTTCTATCGCTTTTTCAATGGCTTGCTCCATAGCATCAAACGGATGTTCTTCACTGGCAAGCCAGGCATGGTAAAGAATGAATTTCATGTTTTCCGTCCAGTTGTCTTCACTGCCGCTCTGTCCCAAACGGTAATCAAATACGGATTTCAGTTTCATTTTATTTTCCGTGATGGTACCGGTTTTGTCCAGACAAATCACATTCACTGCGCCAAGGTTCTCTATGGTTTGTGTCTGTCTGGTGATGATTCCCAGTTTCGACATACGATAGGCACCCAAGGCCATGAAAGAGGAAAATGCCACGGGTATTTCTTCGGGTATGGCCGACATGGCCAGGGTCAATCCAAACAGAATACTGGCAGCCCAATCATGTCCATGCATCCAATTGAACAAAAAGATCAGAAGGAAAGCACAGATGCCGAAAAGGGCGAACCATCGTACAAACTGATCCAACTTCAGTTGAAGCGGCGTTTTTGATTCCTCAAAGGTGTTGATCGATCTTCCAATTTTTCCCAGGCTCGTTTGCATACCCGTAGCAAGAATAAGTGCCGTGCAACTACCGGAGTTGATCACGGTTCCCTGCCACAGCAAGTTCTTTCCTTCATCCGAATTTTTTATCACTGCAAAGGATTCGCCGGTGAGGATGGATTCATTCACACTAAGGTCATGTGCGTCCAGCACGCGCGCATCAGCCGGAATCCTGTTTCCTTCTTCCAGCAGGATGAGATCACTGGGTACAAGGGTTTCCTGATCGATATTTTCTTCACGTCCGCCCCTGATGACGCGCACTCTGGGCGCTACCAGGTCTTTGAGCGCGTCCAGTGCCTTTGTGCTTTTCACCTCTTGAAAAAAAGAGATGGCAGCCACGAAACACATGGCCGCCGCCATCATCAAACCCTCGGCATGTTCTCCCAAGAGAAAATACAGCAAACAGGCAGCCATCAAAATCAGGAACATGGGCTCTCTGAAAATGTCGAACAGCAGTTTGAAAAAGCGCCTTCCTTCATTGATGTGAAAAGTATTTTTTCCGTAACGCTGAAGAAGTGCCTTTACTTCAAATTCATTGAGACCGGCTGTCTGTTGCATGGAATTAAATTTTTAAGCTCCGCTCATGATTTATTATGCGCGATGAAGAGCGGAGCTTGTATATTTTTTGCAAGAACATCAGCCATGCTGGCACGGAACCACCTGGATACCCTTCCCCTGCTGTACGCTCCCAGGACAATGAGCCCATTTCTGTTTTCCTGCTCCAGATATTCAGATAAAACGTCTTCAGGATCTCCCTGAAGCACCTTGTACTCCGCCCCGGGATAGTGCCGTTTCATAAATTCTTTCATCAGGTGTGCGTCGGGCAAATGCAGAGAACCAGCTGGATCTTTTACGGTGACCACTTCATACTCAAAATTCTTTAGCCCCGGAAAAAGATAACTGAACATTTTTACCGCGTATACCGAGGCTGGTGCTCCATCATAGAGCAAACAAAAAGAATCCACCGGACGATAATCATCAGGCACCAGTACCACGGGACACTGAACCTCACAAAGCAATTCACGGATAAACCGGCTGGGCTTTTTTTCTTCAAAGCGGGTCATGGTTTCACCGGAATGGATGATGAGAAGATCGCTGTAAACCGATTCGTGCAATAATTCCTGCAGCGCAATATTCCGGTCGCGGTGAACAGAAAATTCCAGTCCCGATTCCCGGCAGGCCTGCTCAAACAGGTCGATTGCTTCGTCCCTGTCTTCCCGATCTTTCTGATTCATTTCCCGAATATGCATGTCGAAAGATCCTTCATAATGAGTGACGTCGGCCATACCATAACTGTGTCGCGTAAAGTCTTCGAGGAATACACCAACCAGGTGAGCATTGGCACGACGGCTGAGAAAGGTGGCATAACGTAGTGTGCTTTGAGAAAAATTCAATCCATCAAAGGCGGCGATAAATTTTTTCATAAAACTGAATTGAGTGGTTATGCTGATTTGTTTAGAATGCGTCTTTCAAACATATTAAACTATGTGGTCAGGTAGAATGATCATGGTTAGGATGATCCTTGACAAGGCTCATATTATTGCAGATTCAGTTTAACTTCAGATTCAGTTCTTAATTTTATTTTTAAACCATACCACCATTCCAAAGCCCTCCGTTCTCCTGTGATGACTTAGGAAATGCATTGCCGATGAACTCAAAAAGAATTCCCGCGGAGTTGCTGATTGTTGCAGGAGCCGCCCTTCTGTTCCTTCCCTTTCTGGGTAGTGTTCACCTGTTCGACTGGGATGAAATCAATTTTGCAGAAGAGAGCAGGGAAATGCTGATCACGCACAATTATTTTGTTCCGCAGATCAACTTCATTGCCTTCTGGGAAAAGCCCCCGCTTTTTTTCTGGTTGCAACTGGCTTGCATGAAGTGTTTTGGTGTCAATGAATTTGCAGCGCGGTTTCCCAATGTTGTTTGCGGTATGATCACGCTGCTCATTTTGTTTCGCCTGGGACGAAAACTGGTGAATGAACAATTTGGATGGACCTGGATCTTTGTTTACGTAGCCTCCCTGCTGCCTCAAATGTATTTTCGCTCGGGCATCATCGACCCCTGGTTCAACCTCTTTATCTTTCTTTCCCTTTTCCACCTGATCCTGTACTCCGACGAAAAAAACGAGTATCACAAAAAACACATCTTGCTCGCTGGATTTTTTGCAGGACTGGCCATGATGACAAAAGGACCCGTTGCCGTGTTGATCCTTGCACTTTGCTACGGTGTGTACCAGATCAGCACAAGATTCAGGAATTTTATAAAACCCGTGGATATGATTCTCTTTATCCTGCTTTCCATGGTCATCGGAGGTATTTGGTTCATTGCACTCCTGATGCAGGGACAGGGGCACGTGATCCTGAATTTCTTTCAGTACCAACTGAGGCTATTGCTGACGGGTGATGCTACCCATGGCGGTCCTTTTTATTATCATTTTTTGGTGCTGCTTATCGGGTGCGTTCCTGCAGCTGCATTGGCCATCCTTGCCATGGTGCGTTCGCGTAGAAATCCGGTGCCCGTTCCATTAAATTTTTACAGGTGGATGATGATCCTGTTCTGGGTGGTGCTCCTGCTCTTTTCCATCGTACGCACCAAGATCGTTCACTACTCATCGCTTTGTTACATTCCACTTACATTTTTTGCAGCACATGCTTTTTATACCACATCAAAAAATAATAGACTTCCTTCCTGGAACCGTTGGCTGCAATTTCTGATCACCCTTGTGTTGGCCCTGGCACTTTTGATGATCAGTTTTCTGGATTCTTTCAAGCCCTGGCTGCTTCGCTCCGGCATCATCAAAGATCCATTTGCGATCGCTTCACTTCAGGCAAGGGTCGACTGGAACTGGACCACGACTTTGCCAGGACTTATTCTACTTGCCGGATCCATACTCTTTATCTTTCTTTCAAGGAACAATCCGCGCAGAGCACTGATTGCTTTATTTTGCTGCACACTCATTGGTTTCAACCTTGCTACTCTGTTGATTGTTCCAAGAGCAGAAGTTTATTCGCAAAACGCGGCTATCGAATTTTATCAGTCCAAACAAAATGAGCAAGCCCTGGTGGAAACGCTGGATTTTTTTAGTTATGCCAACTTATTTTATACGCGAAGAGTACCCAGAAAAGAAGGATACACCATTAAAGGTCACCCACCTTATCCCGTATATTTTGTCGGTAAGATCCAGAATGAACAAGCTGATATGCAACTTAATCCCCGGTTACAAAAGTTGTATGAAAAAAATGGATTTGTATTTTATATTCAGCGGTAGTGGGAATTAGATCAATTAAGAAAGATTTCATGGATTGATGAATTAGATCGCTTTGATTTATGATTGCATAGAAACCTGCTCTCTCCCCAATTCCAAATTCCTAATTCCCAATTCCAATTACCTCAATACCCCAATACCTTAATACCTTAATTGACACCCGCCAGTTGCAGACTTACTTTTTTTAAAGACTTTGCGACGATGGATTCTTTTTCTACAATTCCCTCGGGAAGCAGAATGATAGAAACAGATGGATCATGAAACCAGTTGGCATTTCTGAGTTTTTCCACGTGAATCAGGCCTGTGAGGTATTGTCTTTCTTCAGTGCTATGAAACTCTATCACCTGCTCAAAATCCCATTTATTCAATTCCGACCAGTCCTTGAAGCTCACATAAACCTTGAGGTAATAATTATTCGTCAGGCTGTATTTTTCTTTTCGGTTTAATTTTTTGTATTCGTATGCGTAGTCGTAACTCAGGGCCGAAACATCACTGAGTACTGCAGAAGAAGTAGGATAACGTCCTGCACCTTTTCCATAAAGGAATTGTTTGTCGGCCAGTTTGCTTTCGATTACAACACCGTTGTATTCATTGCGCACATGAAAGAGCTGACTTTCCTGCTGAATGAACTGAGGCAACACAAATCCAGCCACTTTTCCGGCAGCAAGTCGGCAGGCATGGGCTGTTAATTTGATCCTGTAATTTTTCTCCGACGCGTAATTGGCGTCTGCTACATGCAAACGGGTAATACCTGTGTAGATCAAATCCTGCGGACGGGTGATGATGCCATAAGCATGTGCCAGGAGGATCGTGAGCTTATTGGCAGGATCAATTCCTTCCACATCCAGCCCTGGGTTGCTTTCTGCAAATCCGAGTTGTTGTGCCTGTAACAGGGCTTCTTTGTATGGCAATCCTTCGCTGATCTTTGTCAGGATATAATTTGTGGAGCCGTTGACGATACCCGATACACTTTGAAGCAGGTCATTGTCGTAATACTCTTCGAGGTTGCGGATCACCGGGATACTTCCGCAAACAGCTGCTTCATAAAGAAATGAGACTTCATGTTCCTGCTGCAAAAAAATCAGTTCTGCCAGATGTTCGGCAATCATCTTCTTATTGGCACTGACCACAGATTTCTTATTCCTGAACGCTGTAGTAACAATCTTGTAAGCTTCATCTGCATCATCAATCAGTTCCACCACAAGGTTGATCTCCGGGTCGTTTAGGATATCGTTGTGGTTAGTGGTAAAGAGGCAGGCATCAGCATTTCTTTTTTTCTCGGGATGTTTGATGCAGACTTTTTTGATCAGCGCATTCAGCGAAGGTGTTTCCTGCAATACCTGGTAGATGCCTTCTCCTACAACACCGAATCCAAAAAGCCCGATGGTTAATTTTTTATGCGTGCTCATTCTTCCTGTTTATAAGGTTTCAAATTTTGAGATTCTCTTTCATCATGTATGAACTATCAAGAAAGCACAGGGAAGATGGGAAATAAAAAAGCCCTCCCGATAATTCAGAAGAGCTTGTATATTTTTTGAGATGTAGAAGCTTTGATTCTGACTTATCTGTCACGCATCGATCCTGCGTGATGGAGTTGGCACCTTACTTGGTCCGCGGGCGGAACAGCAGGTTGTCAAGGCTTCATCGGGCCATATCCCTCAGCCTTTCTTGATAAGAAATGATAAAGAACTGCGACAAAGATAAAGTTGAAATGATAAAACAGGCAAAAAATTTTCTGAGGTTTAACAAGGTCTGCGAGCAGATTTTTACATGAGGAGGCCGCTCGTGAGAGAATATCATTGCAGGCAGGTAGTCGGGTATATCTCTTTTTAATTCTGCATGCATTGCAGTATCACTGCAGCCCCGGAGTTTTCCCCAATTACTAAAAGTTTTAGGAACTCCCCTTATTTTGCTGCAAATTTGCCTGATGCCGACCAATATAAAATGCCCGAATTGTGCTACCGTTCTTGATGTGGAGAATGTATTGTCCGCTGACATGGAACAAAAGATCAGGCTGCAGTATGAGCAGCAGCTAAATCAGTCCATGAACCAGGTCCATACGGAAAGAAAAAAGTTGGAAGAAGCGCAACGTGAGTTTGAAGAAAAAAGAAAAAAGGAAAACGAGCTCTTTTCCCAAAAAATTCAGCAGGAAAAGCAAAAGATGGAAGCGGAGATCCAACAGCAATTGCGCAAATCGATTGCTGAAGATTATGAGAACCAGCTCCGGCTTCTGAAACAAAATGCCCTGGAGTCGGAAGAAAAACTGAAATCGGCCAGGCAAAAAGAATTTGAATTTTTAAAGAAAGAACAGGAATTAAAAACAAAAGAAGAAGAGCTCGATATTCAGCTCCAGAAAAGATTGATCGAAGAAAGACAGGTTTTGCTTCACCAGGTTCGCAAGGAAGAAGGCGACCGTATACAGCTGAAGGAAACCGAATATCAGTTGAAGCTAAAAGAGTTGGAAAAACAACTCGAAGACCAGCGCCGTCTGGCGGAGGAAATGAAACGAAGGGCCGAGCAGGGTTCCATGCAATTGCAGGGCGAGGCGCAGGAACTGTTGCTGGAAGAAATGCTCCGTGAAAATTTTCCTTATGATCAGATCAGCGAAGTGGGTAAAGGCGTGGAAGGCGCTGATTGCATTCAAACCGTGCGCAATCATATCGGTGTTGATTGCGGAAAGATCATTTTCGAAAGCAAGCGAACCAAAACTTTTAATTCAGCCTGGATTGATAAATTGAAAAGTGATTTGCGCAGTCAGCAGGCCGATGTGGCTATCCTGGTAAGCCAGGTGTATCCAAAGGAAATGAACTGCTTTGGTGAGCGCGATGGGGTGTGGGTCTGCTCCTTTGGAGAAGTACTTGCATTGACCACAGCGCTTCGACATACCATCATTCGTGTGTCGGATACGAAGCGTTCGGAAGAAAACAAGGGTGAAAAAATGAATCTGCTCTATACTTATCTCACCGGAAACGAGTTCAGGCAGCAGATTGAAACCATCGTGGAAGGATTTCTGGCTATGAAGAATTCCATTGTACGCGAGCGGATACAAATGGAAAAGATCTGGAAGGAAAGGGAAAAGCAATTGGACAGGGTGCTACTGAGCACTTCGGGAATGTACGGTTCCATCAAAGGAATTGCCGGTGCCTCCATCGGAAACATCCCGCTTCTCGAAGATGGAATGGAAGAAGAAGAAGAAACGCCTAGAATATTGTTTAAAGAGTAAGGGGAAGCTGTTGGCTGATAGCTGTTGGCTGTTAGCTCTTAGCTCTTAGCTCGCAGCTTGCAGCCAACAGCCAACAGCTAACAGCCAATAGCTTTCGTCATCACCCACGCCATTACCATTCCCGGAAAAGTTTTGTAATAAACCGGGAAAGAAACACGAAGGTCTCCGCGGATAAATTTTCCCTGCATTTTTCCTGATAGCGTTTGCATATCTGAGAGCCGAAGCATTTCGCTGAAATCTACTTCTCCCCTTCCCCACCATTTGAACATAGCTTCCTTAGCGGACCATAGTAAGGTGGGAATAAAATTTTCTTCCCCTGTGCCACGACCAAGAAGCATATGTTCCTCCTGGTGCAGGAATTTGTGCAGGATGCGCAATACTTTTTCTGAGGTCATTTCGATGTCTATTCCAACCCTGCAATCTTTGCTCACAAGTACTGCAGCAAAATTTCCGCAGTGTGAAATGGAAAAATGGTAAGCTTCGTCTTCAAGAAAGGGTTTGCGGGTATCGGCAATGCGGATCAGTTCTGTAGGAAAATCGGGATAAAGATATTTGAGCAGGTAACGTCCCGCCAGGTGTTGCAATCGCTTATGCGGATGCGTTATATCGCGCTGAAGCGGCACTTTCCTCAAAAAAAAATCTTCTTCCTCTTCAATCTTCCAGATTCCCAGCCTGGTGCTCCCGTTCAGATCCTGTTGAAAAAAAATGGACATGATTCCAAATTTCACGATTATTTTGCCATGCTTCACAGGGACTGTGGTGAAAGATGCTTTGTCCCTTTGAATTGACCAAATATCAAAAATTTACAGACTCATGATCCTTTCTGATAAACGGATTCTGGAAGAAATGGAAAAAGGCACGATCAAGATCAGTCCCTACCAGCGCGATTGCCTGGGTAGCAACAGCTATGATGTGCACTTGGGCAGATGGCTGGCTACTTACCGCGAACATATTCTCGACTCAAAAAAACATAACGAGATCGAGCATTTTGAAATTCCTGATGAGGGCTTTGTTCTGTACCCGCATATTTTTTACCTGGGTGTTACCCAGGAATACACGGAAACGCACGCGCATGTTCCCTTCCTCGAAGGAAAATCATCCACCGGACGCCTCGGCATCGATATTCACGCCACTGCAGGTAAGGGCGATGTTGGTTTCTGCGGCCATTGGACCCTCGAGATCTCTGTAAAGCAGCCTGTAAAGGTTTATCACGGAATGCCTGTAGGACAATTAATTTATTTCCCTGTGGAAGGTGAAATTGAAGTGAAGTACAATCAAAAGAAAAATGCCAAGTATAGCGGCCAGCACGACCGCCCGGTAGAAAGCATGATGTGGAAGAACCAGTTTTAATGTGGAGTTTAAGGTTTGTGATTTCTGGTTCTTAAAAGACGCTTTGTATTAAGAGGTTGTTGTTACCTGGAGGCAGTCGTTAATATTGATTCTAAAGATTGCCATTCTTTTCATAGGCTATGGTTGCTTCATAAAGTTTTTTGTTTCCGCCTGCATACCGAGGAAATTTAGATCCGGTTGTGATAAAAAAACAAAACTTCCACTCATGCAACTGGAAACGAAAAACTTCAAACCACAATTCCTAAAATCTGATCGTGCCCGCAATAGTCTCCGATCTACATCAACCACAAACGACAAACCTAACCGCCATCAATAAAAAATCGACGACCAAAAGAACGACCCACCACAAACGATCAACTATCAACTCCTCCTAATATCCCCATTTCTTCATCACTGCGAGATCAGTTTTAACCGTATCAAGGGGTTGCTTTCCCTGGTAAGCTTCCTGCTCAATAATAAAATAATGGGTGCCTCCCTTGGTGTGGGCGTAGTCCAGGATTTCTTTTACATTCATGACTCCCTGTCCGAGAATAGTGCTTTCATAGCCTTCTCCGTTGTTGCGGGTTGACTTGATTTCATCTTTTACATGCATGGAAGCAAATCGTCCGGGATGTTTTTTCATGATGTCAAGGGCTCTTCCGCCAACGCCATACATATTGCCGATATCTATCTGATGGATCACGAGTTTGGGATCTGTATGTTCAAGGATCACGTCGTAAAGATTTTTATCGCCTACCTGGGTGTTGAATTCAAAATCGTGATTATGGTAGCCGAATTTCATTCCCGAT
This sequence comes from Flavisolibacter sp., assembly GCA_045805145.1. Taxonomy (GTDB): domain Bacteria; phylum Bacteroidota; class Bacteroidia; order Chitinophagales; family Chitinophagaceae; genus Flavisolibacter. The sequence goes on from JBJMLU010000175.1 coordinate 41,675, forward strand.
TTTTTACAGAGCTCGCCACTCTTGTTGAAAAGGTCCAGAAAATGCATGAGGGCGTCATGGTCCTGCCGCAGGCTTTCATCCAGCCAGGGACTGATCACGAATTGTTGTCCAAGCGTAGCTGCATCTTCAACCGTATATTTCCATTCAGGAGTAAAATCATTTGCAGCAGCATCCCAGTGTTTCAATTGCATCACAGTGTGACCGCTGGGCATTTTGAGGCCAAGATCATCCAGAAGTTTTCTGAAATCTTTTGGGTCATAGCCATAGAATTTTCTATTCACATAATTGGCATGTTCTACATACCTGTATCCCATTTTGGAAAGTTGTTCCAGGGTTCCTTTCGGATCCTGTTTCATATCATCTCTCACCGAGTAGAGTTGCACTCCGGTAATTTTGTTTTTTTCGAAAAAAGCAAACAATGGGGAAGAAACAAGTGTGCTGCCTGCAAGAGCCAAACCTGTTTTTTTGATGAAAGAACGGCGGGATGTAGTCATATAGCTTGATTGATGATTTAATTTATACAATTTATGGAGGCAACCAAATTCTTTTTACCAGGAAACTTGTCGACGGCAGACAAAAAAAATGCGAGGGGATTTGGCAAGGAAGCAATTTAATGAAGGTAACGGCACGCGCGGTTGGCAAGCGTTGTATCAGAAACTCAAATAAATTTCAGACTCACTATTGCCCTATTCTCTAAGGTTGACATCGTCTTGTATCATTTCAGCACATTAGATTGTCCGGAAACGAACAGTTTCGTACGTTCATGCAAATCGTATTGGCTGACAATCAGCTCCTCGTAAAACTGGCATGTTCCTTAGTAGTTCTTAGAAATCTCAAAGTTCAAGATCATTATGTATAAGACATATTTCAAACTGGCCGTGCGGAGTCTGATAAAAAACAAGATATTTTCATTGATCAATGTATTTGGCCTTGCAATCGGATTTACCTGCTGCCTGCTGATCTCCATGTACCTGATGAAGGAATTCAGTTATGACGCCCATCAAAAACTGGGCAATCGATTGTACCAGCTGCAAACTTACAGCACCGTTGAAGGAAAGGAGGACATCAGTTCAACAACACCCGCGCCCATGGCACCAGCCATGCAAATGGAATTTCCGGAAATTGAAAATACTACCCGTATCATTGACGCTTTTCAGGACGATAAGACGCTGATTCAATACAAACAGGGTAATGATCTGAAATCATTTTACGAGACCAGGGGCTTTTTTGCCGATTCTACTTTCTTCCGGCTATTTACTTACGATTTTAAAGAAGGAGATCCACTCAGAGCATTGGACCAACCTAATTCAGTAGTATTATCCGAGGAAATCGCCAATAAAATTTTTGGCAACACACCGGCCCTGAACAAGATCATTCACATTATCAGCAACACCAATGGCGAGTATGACTTTGTAGTATCCGGAGTATTTAAACCCTCACACACACCATCGCACATCGATGCACGTTTTATTATGTCCATGAAAGGCGGTGATGTAGGACGGTGGATGAACAGCATATCTGATATGGTGAACAACAATATGTTTTATTCATATCTTCTGCTGAAGCCCGGTGCGAATGCAAAAACACTCGAAGCCAAATTTCCATCTTTTATTCAGCATCATGCCGGTGCGGAATTAAAACTAACTGGCCGTAGCCGAAGACAATTTCTTGTTCCTGTACGTGATGTCCATTTGCACGGCGCGGAAGCCAATGTAAGTCCGCGGGGAAACCTGGGTTATTTATACATTCTCATATCCATTGCTTTTGTAACCATCCTGATCGCCTCTGTTAACTTTATGAACCTGTCCACTGCCCGTTCTTCAAAAAGAGCGTTAGAGATCGGCGTAAGAAAAGTGTTGGGCGCAGAAAAGAAATCCCTGGTCAGGCAGTTTCTGTTGGAGGCAATACTGTTGTCGCTATTTGCTATGTTGCTGGCCCTGGCATTCAGCAGTTTGTTGAGGCCGATATTTGAGCAGGTCTCCGGCAAACAATTATCGTTTTCACGAACAGAATACTTCGCATTATTTCTAGGACTACTGACAATTACCTTCCTCACTGGACTCATTGCCGGTGTTTATCCTGCATTTTATCTTTCCGCTTTTAAACCGGTAAAGGTTCTCAAAGGAAAATTTGTCAATTCGCTTGCAGCTATTTCTTTCAGAAAAGCATTGGTTGTTTTTCAATTCGTGATCTCTGTTGCATTAATCGTTGCTTCTCTCACGATAGGTAATCAAATGCAGTTTCTTCGCAAAACAGACCTGGGTTTTGATAAGGAACAACAAATCGTAATCCCATTGAGAACAACTACAGCAAAAAATATTTTTCCTGCATTGAAAAATGAAATTCTCAGCAAATCGTCCATAACCAGTGCCGGCGGATCCATTTTTTACCCGGGTATCAACAATACAACAGACTGGCTCTTGTACCGACAAGGCCAGGCAGCATCTCAGACAAGAGATATATTCCTGAATTGGGTGGATGAAACATTTTTGCAGACCCTTAAAATGCGACTGGCAGCTGGCAGACTATTTTCTAAAGATTTTCCGGCCGACACAGCTGACAGGATCATTATAAACGAACAGGCCGTGAAAGCTTTTGGATTCAGTTCGGCCGAGGATGCTTTAGGTAAGAACATCGTTTCCAATTTCAACGGCTATGAGCGGCTTTTTTCCATCATTGGTGTGGTTAGAGATTTCCACTTCAAGGGGCTTCATTCAAAAATTGAATCTTATGGTTTTTTCCTGGACAATCATCCGGAATACAATTATCTGATTGCACACGCTGAAAAAGGAAATATACATGCAGTATTGGATAATATTTCGGCTGCGTGGTCCAGACTTAATCCAAATGAACCTTTTGAATATAGTTTCCTCGATCAGGATTTTCAGAAAAATTATGCATCCGAAGAACGCCTGGCAGCGATCATCCGGTATTTCACCATCGTGGCAGTTTTCATTTCCTGTCTTGGATTATTTGGACTGACTACATTTTCCGTCGAGCAAAGAACAAAGGAGATCGGGATCAGAAAAGTGTTGGGATCGAGTACCGCGGGAATTGTATCCCTATTATCTGCCGATTTTTTAAAACTGGTTTTGCTGTCTTTCCTTATTGCTTCTCCACTTGCATGGTACTTCATACACAAATGGCTGGAAGACTTTGCTTATAAAGCCCCATTTACTATTTGGATCGTTCTTTCCGGCTGGGCCATTGCACTGTGCATTGCATTTGTCACTATAAGTATTCAGGCATTGAAAGTGGCCCTTGCCAATCCAATCCGAAATCTCAGGACGGAATAAGGAAGAGAAAGCTGTTGGCCGATGGCTGTTGGCTGTTGGCTCTTCTAAGAGCTATCAGCGATCGGCTAAAAGCTTTCTCTTTTTCTGTTGGCTCTTCTAACAGCCATCAGCCATCAGCTAAAAGCTTTCTTTTTTTTGCCGTCCATGGAAATTCTTCTGCAGCTTTTTGCCAGGACTGGACTCAATTGAAAAACATCGCTGTAACTTTAGGGTACTTAAATCAATGGTGATGAATCAACACACAGTATCGAGGATCGCCATCTTTATTTTAGCTCTTGTCATGCTCGTCTTTGGAATCCAGCATTTTGTTCATCCTTATGACCTGCTCGTGAAAGTTCCAAGTTTTCTTCCGGGCGGCATCTTTTGGGTGTATGTCGTTGGCGTCTCCTTCGTTTTAGCAGCCGTTTCATTTATGACCAACAAACTTGTAAAAGCAGCAGCTTATCTTCTGGCCCTGCTTCTTTTTAGTTTCGTTCTCACGATCCACTTGCCCAATTATCTTAACACTGCCGATCCTGAGTATGCACGAATGTCTCTGACCAATCTGCTGAAGGACTCGGCTCTGGCGGCTTTCGCGCTGTACATTGCCAGCAATGCCCGCCACCAGCGAATCCTGGAAGAAGTGGATGTTCCGGAACGGAGAGAAGAAAAGGTTCTGGCCACGGTTTGAATCAGAAATAAGGATTGGCTCAGACGGAAGAAAATTTCGTCCGCTATTGTTTTGCATACAAGCGATCGAGTCCAACCTATTACAGCTGGTTCAATCTCTCACCACAATGGCTGCTTGCATGCAAATCTTTCTTCTGCGCGCTTGAAGCTTCAACACCTACACTTATCCTTGGTTGGCCGTTTTCATCTGTTGTGTGAACATTTATTTTGCCCAAAACTTTCGCGAATCAGATTCTTTATGAAGCTTTGGGCCTTGTCAAATGGAATTTGCCCCATTCATCAAACATGAGAACTATCTAAATCAACATTCATGATGCCACCAGAAAAAGAGATTTTACTCGATTACCCTGCACAAAAAATAGCAGCGTCGCTAAACGAACTGGTAAAGCTTCCGGATTTTATTTTAAGAGATACCAATGAAAACATGGATGAATTCAGGATTGCGATTATCGATGCGCACCGTACAGGTCTGCTTCACATTATACTGACCTCCCTTGAAGACAATAAGACCCATTGTTTTTTTGAAATGAGCAATACAGTAGGCGGAACTGAATCGGAAAGTACGCTCGCTGCCCTGCAACATAAATTCATGCAATCTTTCACCGATCACTTAAAAGGAAAGATGACCGTTCCCACTGAAGATAAAAAGGGATGTATACCAGTCATTTTTTTTCTGATCGTACTTGGTTTTTGGATATTCAAGATGCTTTGATCATCTGTATTACTCACGCGCATCGAACCTGCACCAGTTGGCGAATCAGGCTTTTCAACTCATGAATTTTACCAGGTTTGGTTACCATGTCGGCTCCCCACAATTCACAGAAAAGATGATCGGTCTTGCTTGAGGAAGTCGTAAACATGACTACCGGAATTTCTTTCAGCACGGGATCCTTCTTCAGAGCTACGAGTGTTTGCTTTCCGTCCATTACGGGCATATTCATATCGAGGAGTATGAGACAGGGAAGATGATGCAATTCTTTTTGCTGATCGAGATAGGCAAGGGCATCCCTTCCATTGGGACAGGCAACAAATTCTAAAGTTGGATCTATTTCTGTAGCTGCTTCTTCAATCCAGCTACAATCGTCTTCGTCATCTTCCACACATAGGAAGAGTTTTAGTGTTTGAGGCATAGGCGTGGTTGGGAAACAAATATAATCTTTTGACCATTCCAACCCTCTTTTTCAACCGGGATCAAGGTTTAAAACCTTACAAAGAAATTCAACGCCAGCAGTACTATTCAAGGAATGAGCGAATGGCGCTCTAACGGATGAGCGTAGATGAAGAACAGAGAAAAGATGATTGATGTATGATTACAGATGAGGAGAAGGTGTCTCACACATAAATATTCTTATTTCAATGCGGATTAGCCTTTGTTGCGATGGAGCCTTTTTTTTATTTCATCGTTACAGTGTTCCATCAATACATCAACGATCTGTTGGATTTGGGTGGTATGAAGTGGTTTGGTCACAAAACCTGCATTGAAACAACGCGCAAAAGCTGCTTCGGAAGGAAGCGTGGAAGTGGAAAATAACACAGCTGGCACGTCTTCAAATCCATCGAGCTTTCTCAACCTGCGAAGCGTTTCCTTTCCATCGAGCCGGGGCATGTTGATATCGATGATAATGAGACAGGGCTTAGGTTGTAGCGCTTCCAACTGTTCTACATAGCGGAGCAGTCCAGCCCCATCTTCAAAATCGAGCAGGTCGATGGAATTAGAAAATTCATCAAAAGCATCCCGGATCAATTGCCTGTCTTCCACATCGTCATCGGCATAAAGCACCAGGTTCCTGGGTGATGGTACTGATTGGGTCATAAACAGCAGCTTGTATCACAAATATGATAAATCTATGCATGATCAAAAAATTAATCATGCACGACTCAGTGTTTTCCATTGTCGCCTTTCAACCCCTTTACGCGGATCTGCTCCAGATACGGCTGCAGGATATCGGCGCTGGATGATGTGATAGTGTGGTCAATTTCTTTTCTGTAATGTTTATAATATACTTCTACATAAAATCCATAGAGCTGAAAAAGTATGACAGTCTGCCTACCCACCTTTCTTTTGCCTACATGAACTCCGTCCCGATGCAGTATGTCAAACTGCTCTTCCTGAGTAAGCTCGTTGAACTGAACCAAGCCAATCGCCTTTTTGGTCATAGCGCAAAAATTTACAAAATTTCAGGAAAAATTTTTTACACCCAATAGTTCAGGCCGTAGAAATTGCAGAAGATTTTTATTGACCATTTTCTGCTGGTCAATCCATATATTTCGGCAAGGTATGTTTTGAATGATTATGATAATCCTTACCAGGCTACCAGCGGCAACATAACTATTACCAAACTTGATACCGCCAAAAGAAAACTGGAAGCCAATTTTAATCTGGTAGTTCGCCAAAATAAAGCGGGTGTACAAAAAACGATTCGCATCACAAATGGAGAAATGAAATTGACAAATTGGAGGACTTATTAAAGACCGACAAAAGCTTTTGCTGTATCATCGATAAATCCGGAGCTCTTTTCTGCTGTAGTTTTCCAACTGTCTTACCAGCTCAAAATAATCGGCCAGGTTTTTTTGAAGATTAACTATGTTGTTATTGCGAAGTGGCATCGAGGGAAGCATGTACTGGATGACCATAAAAAAACTGCATTCTTCAATTTTGGTGAGCAGGTTCACGAGCCGGGAATCGAGAAAGGGCATGTGCTGAAAAATTTTTTGAGTAGCATCATTGCTTCTCTGTTTTTTCATATCGAAAAACTGGACCCAGTTGGCATAAACATCAGGATAGCGAATAATCATTGGTGCGGCCAAATTTGGATTGATGGCTTTGCAGATGGAAGTCAACTCATCATGCGTCGGATATCTTGTGCGCAAAGGAACATTGGCTGCCCTGGAAATATCATCAATCAAACTCCAGCAGCTACCCACTACTATATTCAGAAAGGCGGAAACATAGGACAGACTTAGGTTATAAAGAATGCCCCCGAGGCGTGCACTGCCCTGGAACATCTCCGGCTTGTCGCGCACCCAAAAATCATGTGCAACAATGACCAATAATGAAATAACAAAAAGAAGGGTAATGTCTTTTCTAAGTGTTCTGAACAATAATAGCCGCCTGCGCATGAATAGCGAATGGTGAATGGTGAATGGTGAATGGTGAATAATGAATAGTGAATATCGGAAGAAATTTGTCTATTGCGCTATCGTCTTCATCATTCACAAGGTAATAACAAACTCAGTTCTCCTCTACCACTCTGAAATTATCATCAGCCACCTCACTGTTTTTCCCCACGCTCAACTTGTAAATCTTTGCCCTTTACTACGTATTCACCATTCACCACCCATTAATCTTCTCCGATCTGTTACGCTCTAGCCTCCCATTCACCATTCACTATTCATTATTCACTATTCACTATTCACTATTCATCAGCTCCTCTCCGAACCATTACGCACTGCCTCTCACCATTCACCATTCACCACCTCACTGATTGATGGCACTCTTAATGGCTTTGGCGGAGTCAAGATGCATGCGAAGTGTAGGAAGGGTTTTGTTGACAAAGCTGCGTACCAGCGTGTCGGAAATGTCGCGGTTGTTTTCAAATTCGCGCACCGTTGATTCGTGTCCGTCTTCCATCATGTCCATGTAAGCCTTGTCGAAGTCTTTTCCGCTTTTTGACTTCAGGTCATCAATTTTTTTCTGATGGTCCTCGCCGGGCTTTGAAGGAAGGGTCACATTTCTTTTTGCGGCCAGTCCTTTGAGTTCTTCATTGGCCTTTGAATGGTCTTTCACCATCATTCTGCCAAATTCCTTCACTCTCTTGTTCGATGCTTTTTGTTCGGCCAGCTGGCCCAGGATCACTTCGGTCTTACCTACATCGGCAACCTTTACTAAAAATTCGGCTGCAGATTCGCTAACACCCAAAGTGGGCTTACCGGCGTTGTTCATGGAGTCCCTGTTCATATTGTTTCCATTGGTGGTATCTGCTTTCGCTTCGTTGACTGAATCGGCCTTGTCTACGCTGTCCTTGGAGGAATTGTTACAGGCAACCAGAAATGCAGGAATACTGAGGAGAACCAAGATCTTTTTTTTCATATCAGATGCTTTATGATGATTTAATGAACTCCCTGGTAAAGGAGTTGGTTACATAAGAATTATTCTCATCGTGTGCAATTCTTATGCCTCAGTTCTGGACATAGCTGAAGTGGTTTTTGTTTTGTTGTTGAGCAGGCTTTGTCTGAACTTGATAAGTAGTTGTTCTCTTTTCTAATCGACAAACTTGTATGTACTATTAGGCAAAAAGCCTGAAATGATCTCTCATGCCAGGCCTCCGTTTTTGTTTTTGACTTCAATTTTTTTTATCGAGCAGCATCCATGATCGAGGTCCGATAATTCCGTCGGGTACGAGGCCCTGTTCGCGCTGAAAAGAACGAACAGCTGCTTCCATGTTTGGACCAAAATCCCCATCCGCAGTAATTCCGAGTTTGGTCTGCGCCTGCTTCACGAACTCTCCTTTCGAACCCCTCCGAAGGGTGGGTCTTGCCACAGCAACACCGGGTTGAACATTGGGTTCAACAGAAGGAATCAGCTGCGGAGCTGGCGCTTGTCCATTCATGATGGAAGCTACTTCATCGCGAAAAGAAACCATGTCGAAACTGGGATCATTTTTCCGGTGAAGCGGCCTTGCATATTCTTTATGACCTGCGCAAAAATCATGGCTGCGACCTGAATGTTTCAAAATTGCGGCTACGCCTCGCTGGTAGGCTTCCATCTGAACCTTGGGCCAGGGATAGTCCGCCGAACCTCCTGTGTTCTCTGCTTCAATTCCAATAAAATTTGTATTGCCATTCACCAATCCCTGCCAAACACCCTTTCCAGCATGATTGCATCTTCCCGCGGCAACAATGTAAAAAGTTCCATCTCTTCCTAATCCGAGTTGTGCAAGAGGCCCAGGAAGATCAGATCGTCCGTGGATCAGGGTATGCAAGGTGGGCATGTTTCCTTTATCGGGAGTGGCTGTATGGTGACAGATGATGCCGAGGATATTGCCCATATCACCGCGGCCACGGTCTTCCCAACCGTCTACAGGAGCTACTTTTAATCCGGCATTTTTTAAAATTTCCGGTAACCAAATTAATGAGTAAGGCATATCAGGCTACTCCTCCTTCAGCAGCAGGCAATTCTTGATCTGATGTAATTTGTTCTGGTTCGGCATCACATCCATCCACCATGGTTTCATTATCGGTAGGACTGGGGATCTCATTCCAGGCAACGAAATTTTTCTGTGACCTTTCAACTGGTTTTGTTTCTCCGATTTTTTCCTGCACGTTTATGACCGGCACTTGCGGAGCAGCGGCGCGGTCTTCAGAACCTTCTTCCCCACTCTTTTCATGTGGCTTCACTGTAGAGCGAATCACGGTTACTTTGTTCAGGACATCGAACCAGAATGGAGCTCCCATCATGGCTGCCAGGGCTGTGAGAAGCCAACCAAGCAGTGGACCAAAAATTCTGTTCCATGCTCCTCCCGATGATTGTTCGGATTCCCGGCGGGGAGCGCCCCATCCGTCTGTCCATCCAATAGGAAGGCTAATGGCATCGAGATCAGCTTTCGCCTTATCATATCCTTCCGAAATAAAATTAGAGTCCTTGGCCGCTTCCTGTGCACGCGACACCAGCGCAGTGCGTACAGCATCGTTGCGATACAAAAAATCTCCAATGGTAATGACGTTGACATTTAGTGCTACTGCAACTACGATTCCAATCCAGAAAAGAATCCATTGAGTGGCGCGTTTGTACCAGCCCGAAACCCTGTCCATAGCGCTATCGTACCAGGCCTCAATATTCGACTGCACGGTATTGAGGTCACCCTGTGCCGTGTCAATTGCAGTCAGTAATGCTCTCTGTACTTTTTCATTTTGAATATTCAGAACATGGAGTCGTAGCGACTGAAGCGAAACGATGGGTGAAGCAGGATCACTGCTTACAGCATCAGTATCAGGACCGCGCACCACGATATCCATCAGTGCTACTGCAAAATTTTTGGAAGGAATATAGGAAGGTAGATTGCAACCACTTGCAAGCAGAGATAAACTCTTCGTATTTTTCGAAGGCTTGTAGTCGCCCCAATACAGGCTATAAATAACTGGATGCTGATAAAGACTCTGAGCCAGTTTCTGCGAATTCCTGTCATTTAATAATTCACGAATTCCATATTCCAGATAGGCTGCACGTGTTTTGAACCAGGCTTCCAATGATTCGCGGATGGCGGAACAGATAATGCTGATCAGAATAAAAATAAAAATCAAACCGATGGCAACTTCCAGAATTTTTGATCCAAACATAGTGCGGTAGTTAATGATGGTCTATGCCGTTACGGTTGAAATACCCAGTCTTTTCATTAGTGAATCCAGTGAAGGTTTGTTGCTTCCTTCGATATACACACTGATGTCTGCATTGCCAAAATCAGGAACTGTTCTCGGAAATCGCTTCTGATCAGGAAGTACTGCCTGGCCATCACCACAGTATTGCCACAAAACCACATCATCCAGGGTCCATGCTTCCAATCCATGCATCACAATGGTGGCCGTGTAACAGGGATTCCACACAACGTCACAACCCATCTTGTCTACAATACTTCTATCCCGCATGGCACCGCGTCCATACAACATAACATTTCGGCTAGTTACTTCTCTAAGTCTTTCCGCACAAGCTGTGGTGCAATCAATAATTCCCTGTTTGCTCACATCCTGGTTACGATTTCTTGGTTTGCCATTGGAGCCATCATTTCCCAGCTCCACATCCACGATGGGAATGATGTCGCCAGCATCCCATCCGCCTGCGTCGTCGATTATTTGAAGATAATTATCGGCTTGTTCCGCACCGTCCTGCCAGAGATTCAAAAACAGATAGGCACCTCGGAACCAGGTAGAACCATAGCGGTCACCGCCAGTGTCTTTTACCTGAGACCAGTTTCTTTTAAACCAGCCGCCGTCGTTGAGAAAACCCTTCGTGCCTTGTGATGCTTTCAGAATGCCGCCTACAAAATGGGGCGCATTGATAAGAGCCTGCCAATTGGGATTGGCTTCCCAGGGCGATACGTCCACAAAAAGAAAATCGGTGTCCGTATCTGAAGTGGTTGCGGAATCATCACCCACATCGGCAGTTGCTGTATCAACAGGATCTGTGGCGATAGCTGTTCCTCCATCATCATCCGGCGCATATTGAAACCATTGCATTTTCATTGTTATTTTTTTTAAGATTGACTAATGATAATTATTTAGAATCATTTTCTGTACATCACATATACCCTGTCCATTCCTCCGTCTTTAGCCCAGTCGGTCTGATCCCAGAATCCGAGTTGTTCCATGCGGGCCATAAGATCGGTGAAGCTTACATCCTGTTGCGCACCCGAGCCTACTGGTGAAGGATTCAGAGTTTCTACTGTCGTGCCATCGGGTGTTCCATCACCATTCATTCCTACTATGGCAATAGCATGCGCACCTTTGCCACCCATGGATGCACGAATGAAAACGATCGGGCCTTTGTTCTCTAATGTTCTGGCAAATCCATCTACTCCATAGCACATAGGAAAATCAAATGCGAGTCCCAGAATATCTCCGACAGGCTGCGTGTCTTCCGGCTTCAGTCCCCGACTCACATCCAGATCGGGATTGGCGTTGTTCACCATTTCTTTAATTTCATCCGTGGTGTAATATGGACTGGAAGATTGATTGTCCGTGTCGCGCCAGTAAGAAAGGATCATGGAGCTGGAGGCGGCCCAGCAGGTAAAATCATCGGGTTGACCTACCAGGGTAACATCGTAATGAATATTCACCGGACTTGGCGAGGTGCTATCAGGATCTTTGCTGGTATCGGTGCTGGTATCTGTACTCGTATCGGTCATTGTGCCGGTATCTGTGTCGTCAGGGCTGTAAAGGATCCAAAGTAATTTCATAATAAATGTTTTTAATTGAAGTGAATAAACTGTTGTTGGCATTCTCGAGAGAGAATAAAGGAGCATCTATGCATACCCGTTATTCAGTGTTCACGGCAAATTCAAATGAGCCCGCACAACTGATCGGCGCTTCGGGTGCCGAATCACTGTAGATGCAGGCCTCGAGAAAATAAGATTTGAACTCGTTGGGAAAGGAACCAAAATGCACGCATGCCCTCAGCGTTTGTTGGGCATCGAGACCGTCATCCTGTGCAAAGGATTGTTCGAAGGGAGGATCCTGGTCGCCACTCAGTGTAAACTTCACGAAGAAAGGACCGGAAGGCAGTGAACCGGTATTGGCAACATCTACACAAAAATCATATTCCACATTGGGTTTGGGAAAGGCCTCATTCGTATCTCCCCCATCCGGACTCACATAAACAGTATCGGTTGCGACCAGTTTTGAATTGTCGGTTTTGTCGTCAGTTTTTGTATCTGTACTTCCGGACACATCCGGAACATCCAGTCCTCCCGGACTGCGGTAAAAGAAAACCTGTTTCATGACATGTTATTTAAATTCTCTGATGAATGGAATGAATTAATGCATAGCCGCTGTGAGATCAACTTCAGTAAGATCAAACAGGGGATTTTCGATAAAATCATTTTGCCTGGAAAATGCAATAGCGGGTTTACTCTTGTCCAGAAAACTAACGGTGAAGCCCACTGTGGAAGGCAAACTCGTGATGGCAAATTGCAAAGGCAGCAAAACATTTACTCCGCCCGCCGTGTTCCTCAGCATCATGGAAAATTTAGGCACCTGAACGTTCGAAAGATTGTTGAACGTGATCTGCACATCTATTTGGTCAATGCCATGATCGGCATATTTGATCTGAGCAGAATTAACGCCTACAAAATTTGCAACGTTCTGCACGTCCTGCGTTTTTATTTCCATATAGCGGGCAACATTCGTGCGGTCTACAGGGCCAATGAGGTCTTCGTCATAATCAAGTATCACATGCAATTTGCTTGTGCCTGCAGCTGCAGGAAGATTCATAGAAGCACCACTTGCCAGGGAGATTTTTTCGCTCCTGGTTTCCAGAATTCTCTGGTCGGAACAGATAGCATAACGATCAATAACAAAATCAAAAGACGTTGTATTTACAATGGTGATAGTACCGTTAGCTTCATCTGCAGACTGCTGGATTCCATCATCACTGATGGCTTGTGGAAGACTCAAACTTATATTGGTGGCAACCGGATTGGGATAATTATCATCGAGCTGCAGATTGACGGTGCCGATAACGCAGGCTGGAGCATTTTTACAAAGCTGCTGGATAAACAGGTTGACACTGGCTACTGCCGACTGGCCTGGCTTGTCAACCATACTTGCAGACAAAAGAAAGTTCTGCGGATTTTGTGAAGAAGCAAAGCTTACATCGGAGACGAACGCGGAATTGATGACGGATGGCGTTTGTTCCTTTAGATCGTCTGCCAATTTTATGGTATAGTCTTTCAGATCGGCGTTTTGCAGCATTTCTTCATGAAGCAAAAACAATTCAACAGGATCAATATTCGCTGTAAGTTCACACTGAAACTGAAATTTGCAACTACTGGCCCCTCCCGGAGTGGTATCCACCAAAGCAAGAAGACTGGCATCGCAAGTCAGGGCATTCCTTGCAATACCGTAGCTTCTTGGCAAAACAACGATCGTGCGACTGAGTACACCAATGTACAACGCTTTGATGGTGGAATAATTCGCGAGGTTGATCGTTTTTAATTCTGAAAACTCAGTGGGATTGCCATTGAGATTTTTCAGATCATTCACATCAATGATAGGGCGAGTGCCGGCATCGGTACTGATCTTATAATTCAACTGATAGCCGTTTACATTGAACTTGGTAGTAAGATCGATTGCTTGGGAGAAAGTCTGGTTCTCATTGGCACCTTTTGTGGGCGGCGGTTCCAGCGGTCCGATAAACCGGGCAGGACGGACAGCAATAGTTGTAAGAGGACGAGCAGCAATCGGCTCAACTGGATGGGCTACAACTGTTGTGGCAATCATGGGTCTCATCATAACTTCCTTTGCAGTAAATCGACTGGCTTCGAAAACCAGCATGGGAGAACCCGCATCACGCCAGGCAAGGTAAGTTGCCGAGAGGCTGATTTGTACACTTCCTTTTCCTTTTAAATTATCGTACAGGACCATGACCTGGTTTCCCTTAATGTTATTGAAATCAATGACCATGTTATTTGCGTCCACGCTTTGAACTGTTCCTGAATAGGAACTATGCAATTCATTTCCCTCCTGATCTGCATATGTAACTGTGAGGCTCACCTGAAGAACACTCAGCATCACTTCATTTAGATTGATCGATGGATTGGCAGTCTTGGCCGCTATTGCATCTGCGGGAACTTTTTTCTGAATGCTGAATCGGAGCTCTGTAGAATAAAATGGTCCGCCGGTATCATTGGGAATATTTTTTTGTGTGGCCAGGAAACTGAAATTGGGATCGATATCCGGCGCCAGGTCATATTCAGGGAGATACCAGATAGTATTCTTGTCAAACCTGTCGTTAAAAAGATTTCCATTCTTCGTGGAAGCATTGGGGATAGGCGTATTTCCCGGATTGATAAAAACAGGAGTAAACACTTTGACCGCCGTTGAACGATCAATCGTTTTAAAATCTGCGTGTAAAAATGGCTGGCTAATCCCTGGCGTCTTTGTTTCACTGATTCCTTCCGGAATGGGTCGATGAAAATCACCTGCGACTATTTGACCTCTTTGCATTAAAGACATAATAATTGATTTAAGCATTTGATCCGCTTGCGGCGGAGAGAATTAGCCAACCATTGATTTAATTCCATGATCAGGCATGAACGGCGCCGCTCATTTCCTTAATTGTCTCGAGAATATATTGGCCCACCTGTGCTGCCTTTTCTGCATCCTTCAATTCAGGAACGGTTATTTTGCACGGAACAATTCTCTTGATCCTTCCCAGATTGAGAGGCACGGCCTGAACGCCGCTCCAGGTAACAGCTGATCCTGCAAAATCGCTCGGTGGAGGCGCCACTTCTACATCGATCTTTACTTTGGCGACGGTCTCATTGAAGTATTTGTCCGACCAGATCTGCAATTCGGCAAAAGGATTCTTTGTCGGATCTGAATTTGTTAATTCAATAACATCGCTACGGTTTCCAATTTGCACCGTAAGCGTTACGGTTACATTTGGCGTCTTGATCGGGCGATCCAGTATAAAACGGATGAAGATATAACCAACAGATTCCGGACCCACTACAGGTGCATGGTCATTCGTGATAAATTCTGATTCCATTGTTATTCCGTTGTTGGAGAGATCCACTCTCGAATCGTCGGGTTTGTATACCAGTTTTGTTTTTAGTTTCACCTGGTCTCTCTTCCAGTTGGGCATGTCATTGTCGATTTTCAGGAAAGCCACATTGACAATGTCAGTTGGATTATCTCTTGTCCAACGTGTTAGTGTAACAGGTGCAGCCTGGTCGATCTTGGTAGCGTTGTAATGGAAACCTTCTACTCTTGTGGTCAAAGACGGCTGTCCGTCGGGGCCTTTGGGCTTGTCGAAATCCGGATAACTGACTACCAGCAAAGCTTCCTGAATCGGGTCGTTGTCAAAATCAATATTGGGCGAAGCACAAACCTGGATCTTCTTGAAGTATTCACCGATATCAACGATGGAAAGATAAGTGTCGAGATGTTTTTTGATCTCAGACTCCAATGAAGTCAATGTACCGCTTACTGTATCCAGTTTGGTAATGGTTTGATTGAGTATGAAATGATCGTTGAAGTGTACCGCATGTTTTTGATAGCCGAATTTTAAAGACACAGCAACGCCACCACAGGCTCCTGCACTCGCTTTGGCCGGATCATCGGGCTTGGGTTGCCAGTCGAAAATTTCTGTCTTCACCAGGTTCCATGCCTTATCCTGCATATCAGCGACCTGTTTGTCGATCAGCTGTTTTATATCCGGATCAACATCCGTTCCATTCATCTGAATAACTGTGGTGATGGCACCTGAAGTCACGCAAGACTGATAATTGGCTTGAAGGTCCGCTGCAAAGAACCCATATTTAGCCTGCATGGCACCGGAGAATTGGGTAAAGGTTTTGTCTACATCAACATCCATACTAATATCACAATCGTTGATGTAGAACATCATTTTGAGATTGTAATGAACCGTAAACGGACTACGTCCCTCCTTCAGTGCACCGACGATGGCGCCAGCAGCGCCTTGATTGCAGGTAACAAGAAAACTACTGATACCGGATACTTCAATACTACCATGTCCAGTGCCCTGGGCACTTAAGAACATTGGTGATTTATTATCAGCGCCGGGAAGCTGTGGGATCTCAATGGTTACATTGTTGTCACAAATCGGAACGATTCCCAGCAGAGGCTCTGGATCATTACCATCGCGCAGGAAGAACATCGCAATTCTTGCCGGAGGAGCAGGATGACTTTTCGCTTTCAATTGTGCGAGTGCACCTTTAATAACACTATCGGGAACTGCCATGGTCGTAGAGAAGGCCAGGAATGCGCCACCTGCATCCGATTCACCACCTACAGTGGGAGTTGGTTGAGCCATCAATTGATCTTCTTCCGTTGCCAGACCCTTGAATAAGGTCATGCTGAAATCATATTCATCAGGCGCATCTACTTTTCTGGCAAGATTCACTTGCTTCGGCAGGTAATAGAATTGTGTAGGCAGGCCGTTATTTTTTAGAGCAGGATTATTGGCATCAGGAAAAACTTCCAGTGAGTAAGGCTTGCCTGTTTCGTCATTAACCTGTACGGTTATGAAGTCCGGACCGAATAATGGTCCCAGGGCCTGAACGGTTTGACTTGTCATATATTTTTTGATTTTGTGATGATGAAGAAAAAATGAATGCGGAATTTTCTTAGCCAGGCTGCGTTTCCATTTCATCTGCAAGACTGATGATCTCCTGGTCCTGCATTAGTTTAAGAATTACCATGGCGCCGATCTGTTTGGAAACGGCAGTGGGTGAAAACACTCCGTCCTGAACATATTTTCCAGAAGTATAATTGTTGGATGATCCCCAGAGGTAAGGAGAATTGATGCCATGCCCGCGATAACCGATGCCATTGTATTTCTCCAGCTTGAAGCAGATGCCAGGGATGGTCCAGTCGGTCCAGTGGTCAAATCCTTCGAGCTGCAAAGCATCCACCGCGCTTTCTTCCCAACTAAAAGGAGGATCTCCTTTTGCAGGTCTACCCGCAGGCACGTGAACGGTTCTTGCAGAAAGGGGATCACCATTGTGCAAGTGGGTGTTGAAGCTGAGTCCCGATTCCATGTTGTGGATCACGGCAATGACAAACCAGGGAATATTCAGGTTGGAAGACACTTCTTCGTAACGCTGCCGGTTGGAAACAATTTTTTGAATGATTCGATCTGCATCATCCTGCGAATTTTCGTTGATCTGGCAATCGTTAAAAAGAGAGTCATAGCTCGCTTGAAGCGCTTCGTCAAGTACAAACATATAGCTGATGTTTTAAGAACAATCATTGGTTTATTCACTGGATTACCTGGGGCAATAGAAGTACAGTCCTGAATTTTTCAGGAAAGAACAGGTAAACAATGCGATGAAATCACATTGAACTTGAACCGTGAATCACTTCAACAAGATGTTGTAATACACGATCCTAGCAGATTCCCAGGTACTCGGATTGCAGTAAAGAAAATGTTTCAGGAGAGAGGCGGAATTGGTGACGGTAGTTCTACGGGGAGCGTTTAATAGTCAAAGGTTATGCTATTTTTTCAACTCCAACAAAATTTAATTTCAAATTTTTTTAAAGTATAAATGTCCGTTTGCTAACTGATTGATTTGATGTGGCCTTCATTTAAAACCTGTAGTGCTGACTGTGGAAAATCCTAAGTAATTCTACGGTGGTAATTTTTATCTATTCGAAAAAAAATCAGCCTCCCGTACTTCTCCGGTTGCCCCTTTTGCAATTGTAAATTTTGTATGGCGCAGAAAAACAGAACATCAACTTATCCAGGCCAAATGTCACAATAAATTGAATCCGGTTTACTTCTGAAGACTGTCGACCGCCGGCTGCTGATTTTCTATCCATTCCTGCGAACGCAAAAATTCAAGCAGGTGAGCATCATTTACAGACATGGGTGGAAGCCAGAGATCTATACGCTCCCGTGTCCACCAGAGTTTTTGGGGATTACCCGGCGGGGCAAAATGATAGCGGTATAGAACTGCGCGAATATATTTTGGCGGATGCGATGCAAATGGATTTTCAGCAAACAGTCCTACAGCATCCGCATCATTGTGCAACAACTTCCAAACAAGATGAACCGTCCAGGGATATTCGTTGGGTGAAGACATTGAAGCAAACCACATTTGCCAATCAAACCGCAGCTGATAAGGTGCAATTTGCGGTGGTCGCCGATCCAGATCAACAGGCAGTCCTTTGTAAGGGTAGGGAATCCAGTTTGCCTGGTCACTCGAATCAGCACCTGCAGTTCCTTCAAACACCACATTCAAACGCTCCTGCCCTACCGATCCAAATGCACCGTAGGTATTCACCAGGTCCAACGGATCAAAAGATGTGTTCATGATCTGTCCTGAGGAAAAAAGATTTCCAATTGGTTGCATACTCAGAATGGCAATGAGCACGGTAATCACCCAGGCAGTGGTGCGCATACTCTTTGATTCAACCGCCCGGTCTTCTGCTTGTTTTGCTTTTCGCACCAATACAGCCGGAAGAATTTTTGACCAGAAACCATCATCCAGACAGGCCAGGGCAGGAATGATGGTCAGCCAGTTGAGAAATGAAAGATTGCCACTTAATATGAGCGTGAGCTGAAACAAAATAATGATGATGCCAGCAATATGTCTTCCTGTTCTTGGCCAGAAAACAAACAGTGGTGCTGCAATCTCCGCCACCCAGTTGAACCAGAGCCCGATCTTCAGAGCCATACGAGGAAGAAAATGAAACCAGCGGCTCAAAGGACCCGGAATGGGCTGGGTTTCGAAATGATAATAAAGTGCTGTGCCCTTTCGCCACATCGTATCCCCGCGTAATTTAATGAGTCCTGCTCCCATCATGATGCGAAAGATGAGCCAGCGAAATAAAACGATGATGGGAAATGGTGGTGCCTGCCGCGGAAATGGACGGAGGTCTAATAATGGACAAAGAAAAATGGCAAGAAACCCCGTTTCAGTTAGTTGAATTTCCCATCCGTATCCATACCACTCCTGCCCTACATGAACGAAGGACATATAGAACAACCAAAGCAATGCAAGTATGATCGCATTAGCATAACCCGAGATCACCAGTAGTGAAAGAACAAATCCTATCCACGCTACCATCAATAAAGCCCTGTCGGAATGCCATAACCAAAATAGTGAAGGAAGACGAAGGAATCCAGATGCGTTTGATCCAAGCGCCCTGCTGATTTGTTTCAGATACAGATCCAGTGGAAGCAGCCCATGCGAACCAATTAACGGAAGGATCTGGTTAATGGCTACCAGAAAACCAATAGCATAAATCAATCCCAACAAACGAAGGATCACAAACCGCGTAAGCCAATAGCTTCTCTGCACACGAACAGGCGGTTCGTCACCATAATCATTTTCTATGTAGGTATTGGCTTCAGTCAATGGTCAGTGGTGAATGGTGAATGGTCAATGGTGAATAATGAATAACGAATAGTGAATAGTGAATAGTGAATAGTGAGAAAAGACGTCATCATAGATCGTAGATGGTTGATGAATTCTGAATCAGCAATCGTGAATGGCGAAAGACAAAAAGATTTCACATTTATAATTTTAGTATTTCTTTCAGCATTCCTTCGGTCTATCATTTTATTAATGACGAAATTTAAATTTTTATTGCTTTCGATATTTTCATTCGCCACTCACTATTCATTATTCATTATTCACTATTCACTATTCACTATTCACTATTCACCATTCACTATTCACTATTCACTATTCACTATTCACCATTCACCATTCACCATTCACCCTTCACCATTCCCCTCATCGCTTTTTGCGCTGAATGAAATCCACACATTCCGTGTACACCTCCGCCGGGAGGCGTTGACGAGGAGCAGATATAAATTCCCCTGGCTGAGGTTCGGTAAGGAGAAAAACGAAGAGCGGGCCTTGTAAACAATTGCCGCAGGTTCATCATTCCTCCATTGATATCGCCGCCGATATAGTTGGAATTGTACTCTTCCATCTGTTTTGGATTCAACACATGGCGTGCCAGGATCCTTTCTTTGAAACCGGGCGCAAACCTTTCCACCTGATCTTCAATCCGGCTGGTCATGTCCGTTAGTGAACCATTGGGCACATGGCAATAAGCCCAGGCGGTGTGTTTGCCCTGAGGTGCACGTGAAGAATCAAAGAGGCTGGGCTGAGCCAACAATACAAATGGCCGGTCGGGGATCTTTCCTTCCGAGGTTTGTTGCTCCGATGCTTCAATCTCTTCAAAACTATTTCCGATGTGAACCGTACCTGAATGACAGCAGGCTGCAGCGGTAAATGGAATTGGTGCATCCAGTGCCCAGTCAATTTTGAACGCGCCCATCCCGTATTGATAGCGCTTCAGTTGCCACCGGTATGTTGAAGAAAATTTTTGACCTGCGATCTCTAATAATTGCCGCGGCGTTACATCAAACAAAACTGCTTTGGAAGAAGGAAGCTGTTTTAAAGAACGTACATAGAAACCGGTTTCAATCTTGCCTCCCAAAGAAATAAAATAGGAAGACAAGGCCCTCGCCAGTGCTTCTGAACCACCACGAATAAATGGCCATCCTACTCCATGTGCAGATGCCAGGAGCATCAGACCGAAGGCCGAAGTAGCGGCGTTAGTCAGGGGTTGAATGGAATGTGCGGCCATGCCTGCCCATAAAGCTTTTGCTTCAGTGGTTTCAAAAGTTTTGGCCAGGCGTGATGCCGACTTCAATGCCTTCAGGCCAAAACGGGCCATAGCAAAGGGTTTCGAAGGAAGATGCAGCGGCGAAAGAATTTCTTTTACCAGTCCGCTCCAGTCTTCGAGAAGCGGACGCAGGAGATGGAGATAATTTTTTTCATCCATACCCAGAGCACTTGCTGTCTCATTCATGGATTTATATACGGCAACAGCTTTTCCATTGTCCAAAGGATGTGTTGCAGCAAGGGAAGGAAAAATAAATTCAAGGCCGTATTGTTCCAGTGGAATTGTTTTGAAAAAAGGAGATGCAGCTGCAAGCGGATGTACAGCAGAACAAACATCGTGAACAAAGCCCGGTAGTGTAAGTGCTGCAGAACGCATGCCTCCTCCTACAGTAGATTTTGCTTCAATGAGCAAAACAAAAAATCCTTTTTGCTGCAGTGTAATGGCTGCAGCAAGGCCATTGGGCCCGGAACCCACAACAATTGCATCATAGTCTGTTTTCTTCACGGAAATTTCTTCTGCATGTTTTCCTGGAGGCAATCATAAATGGAAATAAACAAGATCAGTGCCGTTCCATCCGAATGCTTCTGCTTCAGAAAAATGTATCAGGTGTCTTCATTTCCAAAGCCAGTTGCACAGCATCTGCCAGCGACTCATAAGTTTCATCGTAAGTAAAAAGATGATTACCGTTTACAAAGAAACCTGGCGTTCCATTGACACCGCTTCGAACGCCGCTTTCAAAATCAGTTTCTACTTTTTCTACTGAATCCCTGCTTTGCCAATCTTTGGCAAATTCACGCATATCGAGAGGTATGTTCTCCGCAAGATCGAGCAACATTTGAGTTCCCAATCTATTTTGATTTTCAAAGATCAGATCGTGCATGATCCAGAATTTTCCCTGTTGGCCCGCAGCCTCCGATGCAAGTGCAGCATGGAAAGCATGTGGATGGACCTCCTGCAAGGGGAAATGACGGAAAACAAAAAGAATCTGTTCGCCCATCTCGTGCAGCAATTTTTTTATCAGCGGATGTGCAAGACCGCAATGAGGGCATTGGAAATCTCCGTATTCAACGAGCGTAATGGGCGCTACGTCAGTGCCGAGGCGATGATCTTTTTTTCCAACAGCTGTTTTTAGTCGAGCCATGGTTTATGATTTAACGGTGGATAGTTCTTCAAGTGCTTCCAGTATTCCATCTGCGCCTGGATTGATTTCATCAGGTGAAAGGTAACTCCAGCTGATGATCCCTTCTTCATCCAGTACAAAAATTGCCCGGCTGCTTTGTCCCTGCTCTTCATTATATGCCCCATACAATTGCGATACCCGGCCCTTGGGTTCAAAATCCGCCAGAAGAGGAAAGTGTAAATTTCTATTTTCCGCAAATGCCTGATGACACCATTTACTGTCCACAGAGATGCCTACCAGCTGCGCACCATGTTTCTGAAAAAAACGAAGCGCCTCATTGTACACAGCCAGCTGATCGCCGCATACCGGGCTCCAGTCGGCCGGATAAAAAACAAGGATCGCTGGTTTTCCTTTGAGCTCGCGGAGGCTGAACGTATGATCAGGAGTTTTGTATAGTTGGAACTCAGGTGCCCTGGTTCCTTTTTGAAGGATCATGAAGAAATTTTTTATGATGAGAAGATATAGAAATCGCTGGCATTTTTTTGGTACAACAAGTTACGAGCTTTTATTGGCCCTCTCGGACCACCATCTTTATTTGTACGCCTGAGCTCTATCATCGCCATTCAGGTAAAGGAAACAATTTAACCAATTTTAATTAGTTTGAATTCAAACTAATTTTTAATTTTGCAGGTTAGACTGGAACAGATGCAACAAAGTTTATCATTGGTGGAGCACGGATCTCGAAGGGCCATTATCACGTTGACAGCCGTAGTCTGCGCCCTGCTGGAAATTATCGATACCACCATCGTGAATGTGGCCCTTCCACAAATGCGTGGAAGCCTGGGTGCAACCCTCAATGAGATCAGCTGGGTGATCACCGCTTATTCGCTGGCCAATGTAATTATTGTACCCATGACCAGCTGGCTCTCTCAGCAATTTGGACGCAGGAATTATTTTGCAACTTCCATTGTTCTTTTTACTGTATGCTCATTTCTTTGCGGAAATGCTACCAGCATCTTGGAATTGATTGTATTTCGTTTTTTGCAGGGGCTTGGAGGCGGAGCCCTGCTGGTGACTTCGCAAACCATTATCACAGAAAGCTGGCCTGCAGAAAAAAGAGCAACAGCACAAGCCATTTATACATTGGGAGTAATTGTGGGTCCAACTCTTGGTCCGCCGCTCGGCGGTTATATCGTTGACAATTTCAGCTGGCCCTATATTTTTTATATCAACATTCCCATTGGCATTATTGCCGTGCTGCTTACCCTGCAGTTTGTCCGGAGTCCCAAATACCAGTCCAAGCGGAGTGTTTCAGAGGTCGACTGGGTTGGCATTGCCTTGCTGGCCATTGGCATTTCTTCACTTCAGTTTGTATTGGAAAAAGGACAGGAAGAAGACTGGTTCAACAGTGTGCTCATCATCGTACTGACCATCACTGCTGTCTTCGGACTTTTCTTTTTCATCTGGAGACAAATGGTGTATAAATATCCCATCGTTGAATTGAGGGTATTGAAAAATAATAATCTCCGGATTGGTGTTTTGCTCTCCTTCATCATGGGCTTTGGACTCTTTGGTTCCACCTTTGTGATACCCCTATACACGCAGACCCTTTTGGGGTGGACGGCGCAGGAGTCAGGTATGCTGCAATTACCAAGCACATTGTTCGTAGCCTTGATGATGCCTGTTGTGGCGCAGCTCATTCAGCGGGGTGTTCCCCAGAAATACCTGATCGCCACCGGCATGACCGTATTTTTTATGTACAGTTATCTTTCTTATAAGGTATTAACACCAGAGACGAGTGCTGGGAATTTTTTCTGGATCCTCATCATTCGCGGATTTGGAATGGGTCTACTTTCCGTGCCCGTGAGCACCATGTCTCTTTCAACACTGAAAGGACAACAGATTGGACAGGGCGCAGCCTTTTCCGGAATGATGCGACAACTCGGTGGCTCCTTTGGCATTGCACTCATCTCCACTTTTGTGACGCGTCAAACGGAAGTACATCGCAGTAATCTCGCAACTCACCTTGATGTGAATAATCTGAATGTACAGCAAAGGTTGGGACAACTCGCTTCTGCCTTTCAACAACAAGGACTGGATATTTCAGCGGCGCATACCAAGGCTATAGCAGTGATGGAAGGTATGGTGATGAAACAAGCTTCAATTCTTTCTTACATGGATGTTTTTCTTTGGGTAGGATGCCTGTTCCTGGCTGCTGTTCCCCTTGTTCTGATCTTCATCAAAAAATCAAAGAGCAAGGTGAATATGGCGGATGCGGCACACTAACAGAAACAATACATTTGTTTGATGGCAGACAACCTTGACCTGGCACGCGAATTTGGAAAAGCAATCAGCGAAATGCGCCACCATATGCGACGTTACCTGCAAGCGAAGATCAGGGAAGAAGGACTGGACATTTCATTTGAATTGCTGGAGCTAATGGGAATACTCTGGCAAAAAGATGGAGTGAATCAGCAGGAACTCGCCGACATCATTGTCAAGGACAAATCGAGCATGGTTTACCTGATCGATAACCTGATCAAGCGAAAGCTGGTAGTGCGCAAAGAAGATGAAAACGACCGCAGAAACAAACTCATTTACCTTACCAGAGAAGGAAAACAATTGCAAAAAAAACTCAATCCCTCAATTCTGGATATGTACAGCAAGGCAACCAAAGGAATGACTTCGACAGACCTGAAGAAGGCCATTGCCGTTGTACAAAAAATCAAAGAGGGATTGCAGCAATAATCATCAAAGAAATATGAAAACAATCCTGATCCCCGTAGATTTCACACCCACTTCCAATAATGCTGTGGATTTTGCAGCAGCGTGGGCGGCGAGATATCACTATGACCGCATCATCTTACTCCGCAGTTTTTACGACACCGTATTTGACGATGTGGTGATGTCTACCCAATACGGCAATGTAAGCCAGGACTACCGGCTGGAAGAAAGACAATCGGCGCAGCTGCAATTATTCACGATGAAAGACGCGCTGGAGTCGAGAGTGCAGGGCCTGGAAGTATTGGTGTTGACCAGTGAATCTTCGCTGCTTCGGGCGGTGATGGAAATAGTGGAAGATGAAGATGTGGATACGATCGTGATTGGAAGCGATCATGAGCATTATGACAGCCTGAGTTTTGTTTCGCGACATGTAATATCGGTTGCCAAAGCCAGCCCCGTAAAATTGATCATCGTTCCGGCAGGATACTCTTATCAGCCGGTTCAAAGCGCACTGGTTCCCTGCGATCTTTCTGTAGCAGGTTCCTTGCACAAGCTCCAGGACCTGCATCCCTCACGGCTTTCAGAGGGAGTTCTGTTTGACGTATTGATCCTGGACCGGAAGGGACACCATTTGAATCCGGATGAGAAATTCAGAAAGGCGGAAGAAGAATTTCATCACTACCTGCATGGATTTCATCACGAGCTTTATTATGCGCGGGAAAAAAATATTTTGGAAGGAGTCACAAAATTTCTGGGAGACCATGCTGTTGACCTGATCGTTGCACTTCCCGGACGATACAGTTTTTTATACTCGCTCACCCACAAATCTCTTTCAGAAGCATTGTGCAGGAATGCAGATCAACCTGTGTTGATCTTAAAATAGATTTTGAAGAATATTATTGCTGCCCGTCCTTGGCGGGAACCGCATGCGAAGAAGCCAATCCGGTTGGTACAACTGCCGGCTTTCCGATTTCAATTGTCATTCCATTATTAAATGCGGTGAAATCACTCTGGAGCGCTCTTGAAGTCACTTCCAAATGGTCGCCTGCCCTCTGCACTGTGATGTAATGAAACATCGGTTTATAGTCTGAGGCGAGGTCAGGATTTTCGGAGTTTGTTTTATTCAATGGTTGATGAATACCTCCGCCTCCACCGATCACGAGAAAATCTTTCCCTTTCACCTGATAGTGTTCAAAGCCATGGCAGTGGCCAGAAAGGAACAAACGGCTTTTTGTTGAATTCATGAAGAACGGAACAAAATTTTCCTGAACGCCTTTTGAAGGGCTCACTATCTTGCTGTCGGTAAAGGGCGAATGATGACAACCGGTGATGATATAAACAATGGAAGGATCGGCATCCAGTTCCTGCAAGGTTTTTTTATACCATTTCACCTGTTGTTCATTTTCTTCCCGGGTTAGTTTCGTAAAATTTGAATTCAGCAAAACAACAGCAACAGAATCCGATACTTCCATATACCCGGTACGGCGATGATCGGCAAATCTTTTCTCAAACTTCTTCTCCCCTTTCTTGCACTCGCCCATCACCTCGTGATTTCCGAGCACAGCATCCACCTTGATATTTTTGTCGCGAAGAGATTGCAGATATTTGTCCATGGGTTTCCACTGGTGACTACTATAACCGAGGTTCACTACATCACCCAGCAAAAAAACATGCTCCGGATTTTGTGTGCCGATGTCATGAAAAAGCATTTTTGTGGCTTCGCGGTTGTGGTCCGCTTTCAGCACCACTGTTTCTACCCACATGGGAGCTTGCGTGTCAGCTGCAAAAATCATTTTCGGGTGAACAGGGACGGTAGTATCCTGTGCGTTCAGTGACCAGGAGCCAAGACAAAACAGGAAAGCAAGCGCGGTTCGTGAAGCCATAAGCAAGATTGAACCCTGAAATTACTCCGCCTTTCTGACTCTTTTACCATTTTAAGAATTTCCAAACATATTGAAGCTGCAAACAGATGGACCCATTGGAGGTTTCCGAAGCATAGAGCCATTTTGTTTCTACTGCGATTTGGCTTCGTTTGGTAAGCGGAACAGAATAAGAAGCTGCTGCTACCCAGCCCGGGCTGATCTTCTGCGCCTTGGAATGACCCCCGTAATCCAGCTCAGTATAAAGCAGATAGATGCCTGAGCCCGCATAAATGCTCAATCGTTTGGTGAGTGGAAAGGAGTATTCCACCAAAATCGGAATGGATTGAAAACTTAACTTTCCTTTTTTTCCCAAGGAATCTTTAAAGTTGTACGAATAAAAAGTAATGAAGCCAGTTTCGATGCCCATACTGACCCGGTGTGAGGGATGCCACATGATGCGTACATTATAAAACGGCTGCCATTTCGAAACTTCTGGCTGCAGGTAGTCGGGTGCACCCTTACTGGATGCAAAATATCCGGGACCTGCACTGAGATAAAGAGAAAAAAACCGTTCCTTCTTTTTGTACAAGCCCATATCATCATCCTGTGCATGAACAAAGGACGAACTGAAAATAAAAAATACAAGAATCCATTTATTGTTGCGCATAATACAAATAAGCTAAGGCCGATGGGTAATTGGTGAGTATTCCGTCGAAATTTCCCTGCGTCAAAAAAGTTTGCATATTCTCTGTCGCGTCCAGTGTCCATACAAAAGCTTTTCTTCCTTCTGCATGTACCTGGCCTACCAGTTCATTCTGCAATCCTTCTGTCCACCGGGGTCCCCAGATCCCTGAATTTGCTTCTTCCACCACCGGTGGTGATAATTCGCTGACCGAAGGAATATTTGCATATCCGGGAAGTGCTTTAAAATTCTTCAATACATTTTGATCCGGAATGCCAATGCGTATGTCTACTGTTCTACCGATGGCTGCTGCTTTTTGCATGAATTCCTGCTGGATGCTATGAAGCAACTCGAGCGAGCCGTTGAACTTTGTATCGAGCCATGCAAATCGAAGAGGTGTTTCATACACCATGGTTTGTAAAGCTTCTCTTAATGTTGGGATATGTTCCCCATTCCGGATCAGTCGCACCATGGTATAGAGTTGTTCATAGGTATAATCTTCCACTGGACCGATCATTCCATTTTTCTGAATGAGTCTTTCGCTGAGACCTTCGTCGTGATACAGAACAGGCACTCCATCTTTGGTGATGCGCACATCCATTTCAATACCGGTTGCACCGAAGCTGGAAGCAAGTCGGATGATCTCTTTTGAATTCTCAGAAGCAGGAAGGAGATCAGCTGTTTGTCCGCCGCCGCGGTGCACCACGAGTTCAAATGGTTTTGTATGGTACAGCAGCCGGTTGAAATTGAACCGGAGTGCATGATCGGGCTCAGACGCTCCAAAGCCGTATTGACCAGTGATGATGATTCCTGTGTTGGTCCCTGTGGTACGCAACAGAAAGAGCGCACCATTATCAGGGGTGATCTTGAGTTGTACCTTACCGGTTTGTGTGTTGGCCATTTTTCTCCAATACCCATTGAGCAGGATGGTGCTGTCTGGTAGTCTTCTTCCTTCACATATCAGGTAGGCAACATTTTTTTCACAGAACAAGGAGAGTTGATAGAGTGTATCGGTGTTGGTTACGGTATAACTCCATTTCGCTGCGGCTGCTGATCCAAAATCATCCGCGCCCTCTGAGATGTTATAGACACCTTCCATTCTCGTGTGAGCCGAAAGTGGAAGGGGAAGTGCAGAAGAAAAAAGATCCCAGTTGGTATCCGGAATGGGTGCATCGTATTGTTTTCTGCAGGAACAGAAAAAGAGAATGCCAAGTATGATGATGCCTGATTTTTTCATAAGATCACTCCTACGATTAGCTGAGGATAAAAAAGATTGCGGTCGAAACTGGTGAAGGACACCCAGGTTTGCCAGAAAAAACTGGTATAGAGGGCACGGAACCCGAGCACCAGGCTTTTATTTCCAAAGAAAGGTTGTTCAACTGTAAATGTGTATGCCGAACCGCTGAACAAATTATAATGTGTGGTCACAGGAATTTCTCCTGCATAGGTCTTGATATCAAGCACCATAATGGCTTCTGCTTTCAAGGTAAGCAACACATTTTTTTTCAGCACATAACCAACCGATGCATTGGGTGAATTCTGCCACCCGTGACCTTTGGTTTTGAATCCTTCGATGTTCAGAAATCCAAACCAGTAACCCACATCATCGCCTACATTGAAACAAAATTTTTTCCGGCCATCATAACCCAGTCTCGGTCCAATTGTGACAAGGTTTTGAACAGCCTGGATAATGAGTCTCCCGTCTATTTTGAAATTTTTGCTGACGCTGTGCTGCACGTGGAGGTCGGCTGCGGGAATGCGGTAATGAATTTCCTCTGTGATCTCGTAGGGCATGGTGGTGCCGGTGATACCGACAGAGGTATTCCACTTTCGGGGAGAAGAATGGGGATAGTAAAGAAATTTTCGGGCATGAACCGAATCCTGGCCCAGGGCCAGAAAGGAAAAGGTCAGCAACGGCATAAGCAACAACGAAATTCTACACATATCCTTTTTTTATCATCAGCCTTCTGAATCAGCTGTTTAGTCAAAGTTTCCCCTTCATTACAGTAAGAATCAAACTGAATCCACTTGTAGGATCCTTTTTGTCCTGGTGTTCAGCCGGGTAATCTTTATTCAATTTGCGGGCCACGATCCCATCAATGGAATTTTGCGAGCCTGAGAAAGGGCGTTGATGAAGATTTTGGATTCGATCCTGCAAGAATGCTGCTCCCTTCCATTTGATCGATACAGTAGTAAGATCAACGGTTGATGGAAAGCAAGCACTGATATTTTGATGGATCAGCACAACAGGTGGTGCCTTCATTGTAATATTCTGCACTGATTGCGCGCCAAGGCGGTTTTATGATCCTGTTCGTGTCCTTCATTAGCCATTCAAACAGAATTTCCACTCATAAAAAAACATTACTGTGAAAAGCAATTATTTGTTGGACCCTCCCCAGAAATTTTTCCTGGCTGTGATGATGCTGATACTCTTTCATTGCGTTCAGGCACAGGAAGCGCCATCCATTCCCGATACATCTAAAATAACCTATAACCAAATCTCAAATGGTTTAAAACTCCATGCATATCCTGCAAAAGGACAAGATCAACAGCAACAAAAAAACGATGAGATTGACTGTTACAAATGGGCAATGAAGGAATCTGGAGTTGATCCTTTAAATATTCCCAAAGTAGAAGTGGCACCTGCTAAAAAAGGTCCAACGGGTGCAGCAGTTGCTGGTGCTGCAAAAGGAGCAGCGGCAGGTGCGGCTATTGGTGCCGTTGCGAACGACGACGCAGGTAATGGAGCAGCCACCGGTGCTGTTGTCGGGGGCATAGCCGGGAGGCGTAAGGGGAAAAAAGCGCAGGCTCAGCAAAACCAAAAAGCACAAACTGATGCAGCCAGTAAAGAAAAGGAATTAAAGGACAGTTTTACAAAAGCGTTTTCTGCATGCCTTGAAGGCAAGGGATATACCATAAAATAAACAGTTCCTACTGGATGAAAATAGAATTTTCCCGGAGCATGCGCAGCCATTCAAAAATCATCATGGCCTATACAAGTATCCTATCCTCTATATCAAGATGATTCATCAGTGATCCAGGGGGAGAAAAAAGATGATACTGCACAAAACTTCTCCAGGAAATATTGCAGACGCTATTTATTTTTTAGCGTTCGGTACTCCGCCAAGAGTAATCGCGGAATCGTTTGCGTTTTATCCAGTGCCTGCTCGGAAAATAAATATTTCCTGGTTTTAAAAAGCACTGTATCCAAACTTCTGACCACCCACTGCGGCTTCATACATCAATCCTCCTTTTTCCTGAGTGAAGATCATGACACCATTCCGATATTTTATATTGGTGGCAGCTCCCTTGGTGACCGCAACTGCAGATGCCTGGGCAGACAGTGCAAAGTTTCCCGTTTTAAATTGTTGCAGGGCGGCGTCATTCTCAAAGAAAATTACTTCGCGGTAAGCCTGGCCTCCAAACTGGAAACCAACAGTTACCTGTTTCATTTTCGCCTTCCCCACAGCATTTCCATGCTCAAACAAAATTCCATTGCCTGCTGCAC
This sequence comes from Flavisolibacter sp., assembly GCA_045805145.1. Taxonomy (GTDB): domain Bacteria; phylum Bacteroidota; class Bacteroidia; order Chitinophagales; family Chitinophagaceae; genus Flavisolibacter. Next base: position 72,417 of record JBJMLU010000175.1, read on the forward strand.
CGCCAATACCAACAGCACCTTTCCCCACGTTGGGAAATATTACGTACCCGACGGAGTTATCGAATAAAGACTTCATTAATGAGTCTGTTTTGATAAACTCGTCCCTGGCATGGCGGGAGTCACTGAGCAGTTTGTCTTTGTCCTCAGTATCCTGTGCCTTGAGCACAGTAGGAATGACTGCCGTTAGCAACAAGGAGAACATAGCCATCGTTAGAACATTGAACTTTTTCATATAAGATTAAATTTTAGATTCCTGATTCAATAAGCTGATGTACGCAAAGATTCTGCCATTATGAAAACGTATTACCGGAGTGTGGCACGGATTGACGACAGCCGTTTATCTTCGCAGATGAGCGCAAAGGGCATGTTCCCAATTAATTTGAAAAAACTGCAGATCAAATGAGTGAAAAGGCATTTTCTTTTTACGGTGTGAGTACTCCGGTTTTGATACTGCTTTTGTTTGCGGGAATGCTGGTTGTATTGAAGATAGGAGCTATAATAGGCGACAAACTACGCAATAAAGTAGACGAGAAAAATGCTTCCATCAATACCACAATTGTGGGTTCAGTTCTGGCGCTGTTTGCATTTCTGCTTGGATTCACATTCAGTATGAGCGCCAGCCTCTATGATGTCCGGAGAACAAATAATATTACTGAAGCCAATTCCATTAGCACGGCTCTTTCACGGGTGGATCTTTATCCGGTACCAGAGCGGGCATATTTTCGAAGCGATTTTAAGGATTATACAATATCGCGCATTAGTTATTTCCAGGCGGGAAGCGATATGGAGACTATGAAAAAAGCGGAGAAAAATGCGCAGGACTATGCCTCCAGAATCTGGAAGAGGGCATCGGTGGATGCAGTGAATACCGAGAGTTTATTTCCGGCAAATCTGATGATACCCGCTTTGAATGAAATGATGGACAATGCCAATTCGAATAACTACGGGGAAAAATTCAAGGTTCCTGATCCGATTATTTTCCTGCTGCTGGCCATTTCCCTGGTTTCTGCATTTTTTGTGGGATACTATACGGTGAATAAAGACAAGTTTAATGCCCTTATGAATATTGGTTTTTGTGTATTGAGTTGCGTGGTAATTTTTATAACGCTCGATTTGGGAAGTTCCAGAACAGGTTTTATCAAACATCCCACCAGCCTGGAGGCGCTCAACGATGTACTTCGGCAGTTTGATCATCCCTGATAAGGAATCATAAAACCTGTAACTGCAAGAAAGGTTTTTTATTGGACTACTTATGACGCTGATGCTTGTTGGCGTTGCTATGTTTCAACAAAGCTTATCGGTTCATGGAAAAATCGGTCACTCGTCTTGCAAAACCGGTGCGCAAGGGAATTCTATTGCTGTCCCAAACCTCGAATGAAATCAGGTCGAACTTTTAATTTATTTTATTTGTCTTTACCCAATCCGAATACATGGTTTCCTCCCGTACCTCTGTTGGACTTTCAAAATAAAGATGATAACCATCCGGGTCAACTACGGAAACCACCCACATATTATTTCCAACAAAAGGTTCTTTCATCTTGATCTGATGTTTCATAAGTTCATGATATAAGGCTAGTGCATCTTTACACTGAAAATATATCGAAACCCCCTCTCCTTTTTTCCCACCAATTTCTTCCTTATTGCGTAGCTCCTGCAACATCAATGAAACACCATCGCGCTTCAGCAAGCACCATTCAATTTTGCCACACGGAGCCCATTTATTGGTTACAGTAAAGCCAAGTTTATCACTGTAAAATTGAAGCGAAGCATCCATGTTCGTCACCATAAAAAATGGTACTGCAAGTTGAATATTTGGTAAAGTCTCCATATCCATTGCGATGTTTTGTGAAACTTTCTGCTAAGTTATAGCGGTTATTGTAGCATTATACTGGCCTTCTTTACTTGTTACGGTAAATAATAATGGCACCGGTACGCAAGGATTTAGCCCTGACCATCCAATTAATGAACCCAAGTTTTTACCTGACACAGATTGCAGCCGGAAGAGCAACTCTTTTCACCTGTGGGAAAACTAAACATTCGCTATAAAAGAGTCGCCTGACGATAAAAATATCCAGAGGTTCCAGGATCAATACAAAGTAGCCACCAAAATTTACAGAAGCCCGAACTTGAAAAATGCCAGGGGTCAACCGCAAATGCCATGTGTAAATATTACAGGCTCTGTCAATTTGAATTCACTATCCAAGTTTTCTACTGCTTCACAATTCTGACCACGTGTTCTTCGCCGTTATATTGGAACTGTATTAAATATACACCGGCTGCAAATGTACCAAGGTTAATGGTTTTCGAGTTGCCAGCTGTTGTCCACTGCTGCAACATCTTACCATCAAGCGATAACAGTTTCAATACACCATTCGGCTTCAGGCCCATAACCGTTGCCACACCCTGAACAGGATCGGGATATACCTGCATCACTATTGCTTTATCCAGGCTAATCAATTTTGTGGGTGAATAAGTAAAGCGCCCATCAATATCGATCATCTTCAACCGGTAATAGTTCGGTCCTTCATTGATACCTGTATGTACAAACTGGTAACTGTTAGTACCCCGATCGTTCCTGGCATTTACATTTCCAACATCATTGAATTGTTGCCCGGTTCTGCTGTATTGAATAGTAAAGCTTCTTGTATTGATTTCGTCTGCCGTTTTCCATTGCAGCAAAGCAGCTGCTCCCTTTCTTTCTACAGTGAAGTCGAGTAAACGAAGTGGTAATGCTACTCCAACCCCTGTTGTGACTGTAAATGGAGATAAGCTTGTGTAGCCACCTTGTGACCTGCTCAACCTTCCAATGGTATCGGTTAGTGCAACTCCGGCTGTGCCTAACTCCCATGAAGAGGTATAGTGTGCGATTTTACAATCAGCTCTCAGGAATCCAGGCATCTCGTCTGCCGCGTTCCAGAACATTTCTACGCTGGCATTACTGCCCCCGATGGTTTGTTCTTCTATCAGCCAGGTAAGTTTTACATTTCCGGTTAGAACGGTATCACCACTTAAGCCATTCTTTAGAACATATGGTAACAGTCGTACAGAATAATTATCAGGAGTTCCCGTATTATTTATTTTTAAAAAATTAGTGCTGTATAAATTCGTACCAATCGGGAAGGTATTCACTGCGCTCGCATTATTCAACTTCAGCCTTCCGCTTCCGTTTGTGATGACAAAATGCGCAGTATCATAATTCAGAATAGTACCATTCACAATGAGGTCATAATTTCCTAAAACGATCTTTCCTCCAATCCAGCCAGGCAGTTGTGCGGGTAGTCCCTGGTTCATGTCGAGGTCAGTGTTTACTGTAATATTATTTGTGAGCATCACCAGAGTACTGAACGGAAGGGCGTCATCATTATTGGAAAGGTCAAATTCAATTGGTGAACAGTTAACAATCTGCGCAAGTACAGTGCCTTTGTCAATATCAAAGCGCATCTTCTTACTAATAATAGTGCTGGCTCCCGCTGCCAAAGTAAACTGAACACTATCGATGGCAGTAATGGCGTCGCCTTCATCCAGAATCGTAAATCTTACCCAGGCAGTACCTGCTGATGCACCATTATTTTTAATGCTGTACGAGACCAATACGAGGTCACCGGTTTTAAAACCTGTGGGATTAAATGTAATGGCGTTGGCACTCGCTTTTGCCATATCAGGAGCGTCACCTACGATAAGGGCCCTGGTGGCTTCATTGTTATCTTCCCTTTCTTCTGCAACAAGATTAGCTGGATCTGCAACAAGCCTCATTATTTTAATGCCAGGAATAATGGAACTATACAATGCAGTAGCCACAACAGTTGTATCGTGGCCAGGCAGTAAGCCATTCACCGGTACGTCTGCGCCCAATTGTATATCATCTACGAGGAACCGGATTACATTCGGTGTTGTTTCTTTATTTCCAGTGTTTTTAACTGTTCCGACAAAACTTATTGCCTGTCCGATATTTGGATTCAGGCTGCTCGGTGAAATGTATTGCGACAATACTTCAAAGTCCATATTACTATCCGTAACCCGGATATGGAAGGTGCCTGAGTTGTTGGCTTCATCTGATTCGCAGACCAGGTTTGCAGTATCCGCATTTACGGTTACAATAAAATCGCCTGGCGTTGTAAACGTATGCGTGAATGAACCATGTGCTGCAAATATTTCACCGGCTTTAATGTTTGCAATTGTTCCATTCACAATATTGTTCCCATTTAATGCAAATGATACAGAAACATTATTGACGTCCCTCGTTCCTATGTTTCTTACCGCTGGAAAAAACTGGTTAGAGGTATTTACTCTTACCACAACCGGGTTGCCAGCAGAACCAATTTCGTTGGCCAGCTGGAACGGGCTGATGTCAGCAGAGAAAGCAATTGTCTTGCTATTATTCGTTTCATCTGATTCAGTGATCGCCGCATCGCTGTCTGCAGTTACGGTAACCAATGGGCCGCATGTATTTTCTGCATTCGTGACGGTAAATGGATCTGATGTCACTTCAACGGCATCCTTCTCATTTAATGAACTGACAGATTTTTTTGCGCCTATCTGAACACCATTTACTTCAAACCTCACAAGGAAACCAGTGCAATGCTTGCCTGAATTTTTGATGGTGGCCTTAAAAACAACAGACGAACCGGGAGAAACAGCTGTAGGAGTAACACTGATCTTTGAAACAGTCAGATCCGGTGCTGGTACCGTAATAAATGTGGTGAAAGCATTGTTCGTTTCATCTTCTTCAGCAACAATTCCGGTATCATCAGTGATGATCTTAATGAAATGTACGCCGGGAGACATATTGATATCACTGAAGCTGATAGCGAAACTGCCCTTGCCGCCAATAGAAGGAACCACCGTTGTTTTAATGAGGGTGAGCGTACCACCGGGAATTGAATCGAAAACATGAACCGTATGTGACCCCGCAGCATTACAATTCAAATTGACATCGTTGAATTGAAATGCTGTAAATCCTGCCTGGGTAAATTGCCCGATGGTGAGGTCTGGCTTGGCAGATAGAGGAAGAATCGTTACTCCACCCGTTTGAACGATATCGGTATGCACGCCATGATAGATGGAGGTCGGTATCTGGAAGTATTCCACATAAGTATATTTCAGTTCAGCCGTGATCGCAACCGAAGCTGGAGTACTCAATAATATACTAACGGGGATCGACACTGTATTTCCAGGCCCGTGACTAAAGTCTGCACTGGGGAATGTCTCGAACAAAACTCCATCCTTAAAAACCTTAAGCGTATCATTCATGATCTCGTCAAAGATGCCCCACATGTTACTGATATCACGGTCCCTGTATTTTAAAATAAAATTAACGACGGGGGTACTTCCTACCAGTGCCGCACACGGGTCAGGCGGAGCAGCTGCGGTTATACCACCTTGCGATGGCGGTTGAACGCATGTTGTAGGTCCAGGGCAGGGAACATTGGTACTTACAGTAAGGAGGCTGCTGGTGAAGGTGAAATCTGTAACGCTTATTGTGTAAGTAGTATTTCCACCACAAGTAATACCGGTCAGTTCATAGCTAAAGTTTCCGTTCACATCAGTGGTAGTCGTTATAATTCCTGCACCTGTATTGATGGTTACCTGTGCGCCTGCTACCGCTGTTGGCAGTGCTGTACCAAAATAAACGGCATGACCGCTATTGATGATTTTTACCTGCGGGCAAAGCTGAACGCTCGCCGAATTGGACACTGTTATGCCGCCTGGTAAAATTGGGTTGCCCACAATGATTGGCCTTATTGCATAATTATTCAGGTAATTAGATTCAGGCAGGGTCTGATCAGGGTTTACAAATACCTTGATCGGGTAAAATCCTTCCGTAGCAAACACAAATGGTTTCGTTATGAAAGTGGTTGAGAAAGGACCTACCAATGGAATGACAGCGCTATCCAGGAGTGCCGTATCCTTGTAGAATTTGACCGGAACATTGATAGCTGGCAAGGCTGTACTGTTCGAAACCATCGCCGTTAAGGTAAATGGCTGGCCAGGGTTTGGATTGGGAACACTATAGGTGATGTTATTAGCAAATATTTTTAAATCGAGCACCTGGTCTGTAATGACCGGGCCACTCACATATGCAGCATCTACAGTAGTGGCGATATTACCGTTTGCATCTTCTGCAATAAACCGGTAACCAAGCGTGCTGCTGTTATTGACATGATTGAATGTAAAGGAATAAACTACGCCGTTCATATAATCTGTACTAACGCCTTCCTTCGTCATTGTATAGATGCCTTCACCGAGCCCATTAAAATTCTGATCACCATTTAAATCGATACCAATTTTCGGGAAGCCGGCCTGTGGCGCAAGATTGTTCACAGATTTATAAAGAATCTTGTAAGTATATGGTCCTGTCTGTCCAACTGCCGGACTTACACCTGATGATCCATTGAATGGCGTTGCAGTTACAAATTGCAGAACCGGTGGAGCACCTGGTGCGTACCCATTGCCAGTTACGATAGTGGTTACAGAATCGACCAACGGCGTATTTGACTTTATTTTCAACTCTCCTGAGTAAGTAGTTACCGTTGTTGGTGTAAATAAAACCGGTAAGATGGTATTTCCGTTTACCGGTATAATGGTCCCGGGTGTATATCCTGGCACAAAAGCAGGATTGCTGATTGTGGCAGTGGAAAGCGTTATCGGTACGTTGCCCGTGTTGGATACGGTAAAAAGAAAATTATTAGAACTGTTGATGGCAACATTATTATAGTCATGTCCGCCAGCCGGGGCTATTGTCCATGAAGCGATGGCTGTAAGGCCAGTTCCTTTTAATAAAACATTAAACGCTCCAGCAGATGTTTGTAATTCGATGGTGTTTTGATATGACTGAGCTGCGGTTGGAGAGAAGGTTACAGGCAAATTATAAGTCTGTCCCGCAGTAATAGTGATCGGTGTGCTTACTGTCACACTAAATGGTGCAGGTACATTTATGCCGGTGATTGTTTGATCAGTGCTGCCTGTATTAGTAATTGCTATATTTTTTATGCTGTTACTATTTACTAAAGTGGTAAGAAACTGGAGTGTGTCGGGTGTAACCTGCAGGAGTCCAACCGCAAAACTATCTATGTTGGTAAGGCTCCAACTTCCACTGCTGTTCTTAGATCTTATATAAAGATTATGATGTCCGCTTGTTAAGCCGGTAGTATTTATTGATACAGATAAATTATTTATGTCGGTTGCGGGTGTTAATGGAATAGCGGTGGCATTACCAACGCCCGGATCACTGTCAATATAATATTCCATAGTTGCAATTGGCGAAGCAGGAACGGGCGCAGTCGGATAGGCATTAGCAGCTGAATTATCGAATACAGCGAGGTTGGTAAGGCTCCATTTTCCATTTGCATCTTTTCCCCGGATCTGCAAACGATGCACGCCCGCAGCTAAGCCGGCAATGTTCATGTTGGCGCTTAAACTTGCAAGGTCTGTACCAGGGGTAAAAGGTATTTGCGAACAATTGCCAAAACCCAGATCATGATTATCAATAAAATATTCCAGTTGAACTATGTTGGTAAGCGGTGGCGGAGCAGGCGGGTAGGCATTTGCTGATGAATTATCAAAGACCGAGAAGTTAGTGATGCTCCATTTTCCATTTGCGTCTTTCGCACGAATATGCAAACGGTGAACACCCGGCAGCAAGCCGGTAACATTAATATTTGCATTCAAATTGGAAAGATCTGTGCCCGGTGTAAATGCTATTGGAGTACAGTTTCCAAAACCGAGATCATGATTATCGATAAAATATTCCAGTTGCACAATGTTCGTTACAGGTGGTGGAGCAACAGGATAAGGTAAGGAAGAAGAGTTATCAAAGATGGCGAAATTATACTGGCTCGCATGATCATTTTTGCTACGAAAAAAAATCCGGTGATAACCTGGATTCATTCCTGAAAGATCAATCGATGCTGATAAGCTATTGATATCTGTGGACGGTATAACCCCAGGCAGTGCTGTGCCGTTTCCGAAGGGGGCAACGGGATCAATTAAATACTCAATCTTATTGATGTTAGCCGGCGCTGCAGCCGCAGTAGCATACACAGGTACATTATAGTTGTCAAAATAGGAATTGCTTGCAAGGCTCCACTTTCCATTCGCATCCCTGGTCCTGAAATAAATGCGATGGAAACCGGAAGGTATTGCTGTAACGTTAACCGTGCCTGCAAAACCATTGACATCCTGTGATGCAGAAAATCCTGTCAAAGAAGTTCCATTTCCAAAACCAGGAACAGCATCAATAAAATATTCGATCGCATTAATATTTCCCGCGGCTGGTGGCGCCACAGGATAGGGTTGCTGCGCCTGTGCCATTACATACAGGAAGGTGATGATGGTTGTAAAGACTTTTTTCATTGTAAATGATTATCAGCAAACAAGGCACAACGGGTTGCACAACCAGGACCAGGTATCAAACAATGTGCAAACGCGCCACGAGACGCTGCTACAGAAAACAAATGGACCGAATGGGAGGATCATCATTAACGTTACGCAAATGATGACACAGAAGCATCAATTGTTCGATTTTGTACTGATGGTGATGGGCATTGTGGTAGCGTTGCTTGGCACACTTGCCGGTACCGTCAGTGAATAAATGGTTGGTATTGCCGGAATGCCACTAAGCCTGTAAGGATCGGCAGTGCCATAGGCACCGCAATCAGGTGTAATGGTTGCAATGGTTTCACCAGCACCTAAAGCGGGGCTGCCTACCTTTAAACGCCATTGCCCGTCGGTGGAATTACCTGCGGCTCCTTGGAATAAAGCACCATCAGTGGAGTTATTGATATTGCCATTCCCCACAGGCAAATTTGCGCCTGTTGAAATATTGTTTTTAACAGTAACGTTTATCGTTGAAAAAGTTGCAGCTGTAATGGTATTATTGGAGAAGTAAGCACTGTATATGGTTATACCGCTCCTAAAGACATTATTTCGGATAAGATTGTTGAAGCCAGCAGTATTACTGATATCAAAATTGCCAATAACAATATTGTTGGTGAGTTCCCAGTTCTTAATTACCAGCGGCCCAAGGGCTACATTGCTGATATAGCACTTGTTGATTTTCCAGCCGTCCATACTGGTGTTAGCGGTATAACCATAGTATTGGGATAGGGTATTTATATAACAACGGGTAATGGTTATATTATCAGTAGCGGATCCGAAGTCTGGGCCAACAGCAAAAAAGACATCGTCTAATCCCATGAAGACAGATCCGGAAGCAGTGGAATCAAAAAACACCGCCCCGCTGGCAAAATTACTTGTGTAGGGATTTGCCTGCAGGCCTGTGTTACCATTAAGGCCAGTTAAAAAGTAACCTGTACCAATTATTACCAATCGCTTGTCAAGGGTAAATCCGGAGTAATTGATCGCACTTCCTTCTATGTAAAGGGTATCGCCGTTTACAACACTGGAACTTGAAACCGCTGCCTGTGGGGAAATAAAATCGGCACTCACACCCGGCGTGTTGTTGATGCGCCATATTTTAGCATTTGATGTGAAGCCGGCAATTGTAAAAAGAATAAGGAAGGCTAAATATTTCATGATAGTTAATTTTGGAACATTAAATGTAGATGCATTTAAAAGCCCGCCTATCCCTGAAAAAAGGGATATTTCATGAAGCGGAAATAATTCACATAAAACGGGAATTAGTTTTCTGAGCGAATGGATATAAGCGCTTCGCTTCACTGATTAGTATCACGGGTAGACGCAAAAATTTTAAGCATAGGATGCTTATTTGAATCTGGAGTTGGAGAAGCATTTAAATTTAAACTCTATGATTGCAGGTTTGAATGACCACGCCATTGAAGTATCTGGCAACTAATAGGCTCCGGCAATTAAAGCCTGGAAAACGCAAAGGAAATATGTTCGATAGCATCCAACCGGAATGATTTTATGACCAGCTGAAATTAATTCCAATTGTTACCACAGGTGTGACCAATGGAATGAAAAGCTACTGCTCAATAAACGGGAACATTAGAAAAGCTGCACTTCAATTCTCCTGAGAAGCCTGTTGTAAAAGTCTGCTCCATAGCATCACCTTTTTTAATAGGTTTAAGACCCTGTGTGATCATACCCACTATAAAATAACCACTGGCCTTGCCATCCGCTACTTTTTCTATTACAAATTTTACATTGGTCGAAGCTGGTGGCAAATGCTCGGCCAGTCCCTCATCATAATAGGAGGCCATCGTGCCATTGGCAACTATGGGAGAAAATCTGTAGATAAATGGTTTTTGCGCAGCATTGTAAAAAAGCACCGCCTCGTTATTACCTATCTCGGAATATTTCTTTGTTCCATACAGCGGATTCTTTTCGTTGATTTCTTTGAAATTGAATGTTTCCGGCTTTAATGCGGTGTACAAAGATTTCAGCTCGATCTTAAAATAATTTTCTTTACTGTTGCCTTCTTCCTTGCTGGCGATAAAAGTGTAACTCGATTCACCGGTCTTCATAAACTGCGCATAGGAAAACATCGTGGTGAGCAGTTTGCTTTCGAGCTTAACCATCGTATTGCTACCAGTGGCCGATGCGGAAGATTTATCAGGAGCTGCCGTCTTGTTATTTACTGGGGTTGGTGGATTAGCTGCCGCAATTCCTGCAGGTTTTACATACTTATCGGCTTCAGCCTTAAAAATAAATTCCACCCTTCGGTTTTGAGCTTTCCCTTCTGCTGTATTATTACTGGCAAGCGGCTGCGTTTCTCCTCTCCCCTCCGTTGTTAATTTGCCTGCATCTACATTGTACTGTGCAACAAGAATTTCTTTGACGGCAAGTGCCCTTTGCTCAGACAGTTTCAAATTCGCGGCATCATCCCCATCGCTGTCGGTATGCCCAATGATTTTTACCGAAGACGCAGCATCATTCACTACTTTACTTACATCAAGCAATGAGCCCATGCTTTCGGGCTTTAGTTTAGCCGTACCTGTATAAAATAATAAATTGCTCACCAGTTTCCCTTCTTCAAATCGGGCGCGGGTATCTGGTACATCTTTGGCAATCCTGATATTACTCACATAGAAATCAGATCCACCCACACTGCCAAAAGAAAATTCCAGCTGGTTGGGGAGATATTGATCGGAGACTGCAGAAAGATCATAAAGCTTTTTGTCATTCCACCACATACGGAACCTTTTTCCCTGCACGCACATGCTAATATGAGTAGGAATAGTATTGCTGTAGGCCAGGTTTTCAGACATGTTATCGGAGAACCTTTTATTATCCATTCCGTACAGTGTTGTCCTTGACTGTTTGCCTCCGTCACCTAAAATGGATTCAAAAAGTATAACCGGTTTGTTACCGGAAAGAATGGTTTCATCAGTAACCATATTACCTCCAGTATTGATCAATGCCATACTAATGCGCGGGTCGTAACTGTTTTTCACCATCAACAGGTCAAATTCTACCGTAAAATTATTGCCCCAACTTTGTTTTTTATTCCTGGTAATGTGCCGTGCGCTCGTGGATGCAAGCTTTAGCCAGCGGCCTTCGAGTCCCTCAACGGTAACTACTTCCGCCGAAGCAGAAGTGATCCATCCAAGTGGCGATTCACCGATATTGTCTTTCTCAAAATTATCGTAGTAA
>JBJMLU010000176.1:0-54373 GCA_045805145.1 Flavisolibacter sp.
GAATGGAAAATATTGCAGGAATATTATCAGAGCCCTTTTTTCTTTAGCGCAAAACTGATTGCAGAAGCGCCGCCTCTGTACATTGAGCTGAAAAAAATCTATCGCCAAAATGAGCAGCAATTTATCGAAGTGCTGAACCGGATCCGAAACAACAATCCGGAGCGAAATGATTTTGATTTTCTCCATAAAAAGTTTCAACCCGATTTTGTTGCACCACAGGAAGAGCATTACATCACCATCACCACGCACAATAAAAGAGCAGATATCATTAATGCCAATGCTCTGGCTAAATTGCAGGGAAGGCTCCATTCATTCAGAGCGCTGATTAAGGACGAATTCACCGACAAGTCTTTTCCAACGGAAGCAGAGCTACAGTTGAAAGAAGGAGCACAGGTGATGTTTATTAAGAACGACAGCAGTGCAGAACGTAGATATTTCAATGGAAAGATCGCAACCGTCAAAAAAATTGTAAACGAGGAGATCACCGTTTCTTTTGATGATGGATCCGAAGATCTGGTTTTGGAAAAAGAAACCTGGCAGAACATCCGGTATATCTATAACCGGGAAAATGACGACATTGATGAAGAAATATTGGGTTCATTCACCCAATATCCGATCAGGCTTGCCTGGGCCATTACAGTACACAAAAGCCAGGGACTTACATTCAACAAAGCGGTGATCGATGCGGGAGCATCATTTGCTCCGGGACAGGTATATGTAGCGCTCAGTCGTTGTACCTCGCTGGAAGGGCTTGTTCTAAAATCGAGGATTTATCCTGCATCTATTTCCACCGATAACAGGATCATTGAGTTTGCCCGAAAAGAAGTAGAAAATACAGACCAGCTGGAAGGAATCCTCGAAAAAGAAAAATATAAATATTGGGGACTGGCTCTTGTGAAGCATTTTGACTGGAGCAAGATAACCGCCGCATTGTACCAGTGGATGCAGATCATCCCGGAGAAAAAACTTCCGGACAATCAGGCCAGTCTGCGCCTTGCACAATCTCTATTGATAAAGGCAAGAGAACAATCGGAAATAGCGAAAAAGTTCCAAAGACAACTAGAGCAGATTTTGTTGCAGACACAAGCAACGAAGGATACCTCTTTGCTTGAAGAGCGAATGAGGAAAGCCGTTGCATTTTTTGCCGGAGATCTCACAGCAAATATTCTCGCCCCGCTTCAGCAGCACATCGCGGACCTTTTTTATACAACCCGGATCAGCAAATACAAAGAGGAGCTGAAGCAACTCGAAGGTCTTGTCTGGACACAGGTTCAGAAGTTGCTCGCTGCACGCTATGGTGAAATTGATTTTGATCCGGGAATTTCTTACCGTCAGTTTGATCCGTTGTTTCAAAAAAACAGAAAAGAATCCAAAGGCCGTGAACCGAAGGGCGCTAGTCAGAACACCAGCTTTGCGCTTTTCAAAAGTGGAAAGACAGTGGCAGAAATTGCAGAAGTGCGGAACATGGCTACCAGTACTATTGAATCACACCTGTCCATGTTGGTTCGCACCGGTGACCTGGACGCGGCTGAACTGATTGGTCCGGAAAAATTGCAGTTTATATTGAAAATGATTGACCGGGTCGGATCGGAAAGTATAGGTTTAATCAAGAATGGACTGGGAGAGGAGTATAGTTATCACGAAATCAGAGTTGCGATTAACCATCTACGTTATAGCCAGAAACAGTCTGCCTGATTCAATTATTTTGAAAATAGAATTAGCGTCCCATAAATACCATGAGTATCTGGACATCGCTTGGATTGATTCCTGAAATCCGACTGGCTTGTCCCAATGTTCTTGGTTTCATCCGGTTCAGTTTTTCCCTTGCCTCTACCCCGAGCGCCATAATTCTTTGATAATCAAATGATTCTGGAATTTCCAAGTCTTCGAGCTGACGCATTTTTTCAACCAGGTCTTTTTCCTTATCAATGTAAACCTGGTACTTGATCTGAATTTCGGCTTGCTCGAGTGATTCACTGGAATAGGATTGAAGTGCTTCGCGTATTTGCGGAACGGCGGACATGAGATCGTTGAGGCTTACGGAAGGACGGAGCAGAATTTTATCGAGTTTTTGTTTTTCCGTGATTGTTGCACTGTTGATTTTTTCAAAATAGGAATTGATCTGCTCAGGTCCGAGTTGAATAGTGGTCAGCAGATTTTTAATGGCCTCGACGGATCTTTTCTTTTCTAATACTTTTTCCATGCGTTCCTGGGAAGCAAGACCCATCCGGTAACTTAATTCTGTCAGACGCAGGTCGGCATTGTCCTGACGCAACAGCGTTCTAAATTCTGCTCTGGAGGTAAACATTCGATAGGGTTCCTGTGTACCCTTGCTGATCAAATCATCGATCAACACACCAATGTAAGCTTCGCTTCTTTTAAGAACGAGGGGCTTTTCGTGATGGACTTTGAGATGAGCATTTATCCCTGCCATCAGGCCCTGACATGCTGCTTCTTCATAACCAGTTGTTCCATTGATCTGGCCGGCAAAGAAGAGATTTTCAATTGTCTTTGTTTCAAGGTTGAATTGAAGTTGTGTAGGTGGGAAAAAATCATATTCAATGGCATATCCCGGACGGAAAAATCGGGCATGCTCAAATCCTGGAACTTTCCTTAGAGCCTCGTATTGCACTTCTTCTGGCAATGACGTAGAAAAGCCATTGACATATATCTCTACGGTGTTCCAGCCTTCCGGTTCTACAAACAGCTGGTGTCTTTCCCTTTCTGCAAAACGGTTGATCTTGTCTTCAATGCTGGGACAATACCTTGGGCCAGTGCCTTCAATCCTTCCGGCATACATGGGGCTTCGATCGAATCCGGACTTGAGGATATCATGAACTTCCGGACTGGTATAGGTAATCCAGCAACTTCTTTGTTTGGTGGGCTTGACACTATCCAGAAAAGAAAAACCAGAAATTTCTTCATCTCCTTTTTGTTCTTCCATCCTGGAATAGTCCAAAGAACGGCCGTCAACGCGCGGAGGCGTTCCTGTTTTGAGTCTGTTGCTTTCCAAGCCCAGTGTTATCAATTGTTCGGTAAGCCCCTGCGCCGCTCTTTCAGCAACACGACCACCCCCAAATTTTTTTTCACCGATATGGATCACACCGTTAAGAAAGGTTCCATTTGTAAGAATGACGGCTTTTGCCTTGACCTTGTGTCCAAGTCCTGTTACAACACCTTTGACCTTCCCATTCTCCACAATAAGTTCCCTCACCATATCCTGATAAAAGTCGACCCGTTTGGTTTGTTCCAGCATTTCTCGCCATTTCTGGGCAAAGAGCATTCGGTCGTTTTGAGAACGTGGACTCCACATCGCTGGTCCTTTTGACCGGTTCAACATTCTGAACTGGATCATAGACGCATCTGAAACCAGGCCTGAATAACCGCCTAAGGCATCGATCTCGCGAACGATTTGTCCTTTTGCGATACCACCCATGGCGGGATTGCAACTCATTTGGGCAATGGTTTGCAAATTCATGGTAATCAACAACACATTTGATCCCATGTTTGCAGCCGAGGCAGCAGCTTCGCAGCCCGCATGACCGGCACCCACCACAATGACGTCGTAATCAGGAAACATTCGGCAAAATTAGTTGAACCGCTCAGGCTTCTGAAAGGTCAGCTCCCAAACTTTTTTAAAAACTGTTTTTCATATTGAATCGTTCTGACATCCGTGCCAGTATTGAGTTTGTCATATTCGTAGGAGCTGAAACCGGCTAAAAGATCGAGATGAGGCTTTAGTTCGAAGATGAATCTTTCAAATTTCTCCATTTCTGCTGTTTGTGATGCCTCAATCCTTTCAATTCTTTCCACCATCTTCTTGCATACCGTGTAACCTGTATGATCGAAAAGGTTTTGAAAATAGCTTTTAGCAGACAGGGTATCGATGCCCGGGTCTTCAGATTTATTCGATTGAAGCTTTTCAATTCTGGTGTTGGTAAAGTTCCAGCACAAAAGAAGGTCCTGTTCCGCCTGAAAATTAAAATAGGAAAGGGGAACAATTTGATCGAATTGCCATGCTTTTGAAAAATTGTCCCAGTTGGTATCACTGTCGAATTGCAGTTGGATCCAGGCGCGAAAATGTTCGATGTCCAATCCAAAATAGGGAGCATAAAACGATGACTTATTGCTTTCCAGCACATAGCGCCTCAAAGCAATCTGCCATTTCCTTCGCTCTCTAAGCTGTAGTATGGTTTCGTTTACCTCGGTTTGAGGAGTCCATTTCTTTCGAGGCATGACCAAATTTAAAATTGTTTCAGATTGAAACGGTGTTTCGTGAAACATTTATGGGGTAAGACCAATGTTTCTTAATGAAACTGTTTTTTGTGAAACAAATACTTTTGGAGCCACTCGTTCTCTTTCTGCCTCATCTTATTGATGTCATTCGGTGTTTTGTCTTTGTAACCGCAGAGATGTAAGGACCCATGGAAGATCACCCTGTGCAATTCTTCTCTAAACGAAACCTTCAGGTTTTTTGCGTTTTCCCGGACCCTTTCGGTGCTGATGTATATATCAGCCAACAGGAGTTCGCCTGGCTTGGAAAGCTGGAAACTGATGATGTCTGTATAGGTGTTATGGCCCAGGTATTCCTGGTTGATTTTGAGGAGATAACCATCTGTACAAAAAATGTAGTTGATACAGGCGATGGAAAATCCTTCCCTGCCAATCATACGAATCAGGAAGGATTTGAGGCCGGTTCTGTTTGTAAAGAGAAAAGGAACAGACAGGTAATGAAACTGAATTAATGGCTTCGGGCCTCGCAACATTTTCCAAAAATCGCAAACACTTAATAATTTTCCTTGCAATAGTTTTGAGTATGAGCACAAGGTTATCTGAGCTGAAGTCGGGTGAAAAAGGAAGGATCATTAGTTTCCAAAGTCCAGAACTGGAATTAAAACTGATGGAAATGGGCTGTATTCCAGGTGAAGAAGTAGTGGTTGAACAAATAGCCCCGCTGGGAGACCCCATTTCGATTCGTATTGCAGGCTATTCCCTAAGCCTTCGTAAAAATGAAGCCAATCAGATCGTGGTGGAGAGATAATAAATTGATAATCAATCGCTTGAATGAATATTGGTTTGTATTTTGGATCTTTTAATCCCATCCATACAGGTCATCTGATTATCGCCAGCCATATTTTAAATGAAACCCCTATTCAAAAGATATGGTTCATTGTATCTCCCCTCAATCCGTTTAAAGCTTCAGAAAATCTACTCAACGAATATGACCGCTTCCACCTGGTTCAAAAAGCAGTTGAGGCAGACAACAGGATGCGGGCCAGCGATATTGAATTCACTCTCCCACGTCCTTCCTATACGGTACATACTCTCCAATATCTGCAGGAAAAATATCCGGAACATAGTTTTTCGATCATCATGGGCAGTGATAGTTTTCAAAACCTGGGAAAATGGAAAAATGCAGACGTCATCATCAAAAACTATCTCCTTGTCATTTACAAGAGAGCCGGATTTGAAATAGACAACAAATTAGGTGCAACAATCAATGTCATGGATGCACCGGTGCTTCAGATTTCGGCTACCCATATCCGTGAATTGGTCAGAAATGGAAAATCAATAAAATACCTAGTACCGGAATCAGTGGAAGAAGAAATTCTTGCTTCAGGATTTTTTAAAAAATCTCAAAAGAAATAACCAACCAACAAGCAGGCTACCACAAGTACCGGAGACGGAATACGGGTAAAACGCAAAAGAAGGAAAGTAAGAACGATCACTGTAAGGTTGATCAGGCTAACCATCTTTGCTTCAACCAGTGAAATATCTTTCATGATATAAAGTGTGGACGCGATCATGATGCCTACCACTGCTGCATTGATGCCTTCGAGTGACCGGTAAACAGCTGCGTATTTTTTCAGGTTGTTCCAGATCGGGAAAAAGAAAAGAACCAACAATGCACTGGGAAGAAAAATGGCGATGGATCCAATGATGCATCCGAGTACCTGCATATGTACTCCCTCATCTTTCAGCGCCATTCCGCCCGTAAAAGAAGCAATCGAAAACACAGGACCCGGCGCTGCTCTTACAATTCCCATCGCAGTGGTCATATCATCTTTTTCAATCTGAATCAGGTTGCGCCCAACACCTGGTTTGGTTTGACGAATAATATCCGGACGAACACAAAACTGTTCGTACATCATAGGCATAAGCACATGTCCTCCACCAAAGACCAAACTTCCCATCCTGTATGTGTTTTCAAAAAGGCTGATCGGTTTTCTATTCGGCCAATCGTGCTTACGGGCAGTTTCACTGATAATGCCTGCAGAAATAAAAATGATGGCAAAGAGCCAGATATTCCACCACTTGATCTTTTTGGGTTTTGTTTCCACCTGCGGAATCCTTTTTCTGCTGATATTGGTGGCCACACCCCCCAAAACAATGAGCATGGGAAAGATCCAGGGAGTTTGAAAAAGAAAATAGGTTGAACCGATACAAAAAAGCATGATTACCCAGGTGATGGTGTTCTTGATGGAAATATCAAAAGCCATCACCGATGCATAGGCAAGAAAACCCACAGCCAGCGAAGGAATGAACTTAAAAATATTGGCATGTAAGGAATCCTGGTTGATATAGTGAAGCAAAAAAGAAAATGCACCCATTAAAAAGCACGCCGGCGTAATCCACACTAAAAGTGTCACTACCGCAAGAGTAACTCCACCTCTTTTATAACCGATGAGGGTTACTGTTTGGGTGGATGAAGCTCCTGGAAGAAGATTGCAGAAACCGTTATACTCCAGTAATTCTTCTTTTGTTACATACGGAGTTTTGTGCACGAACATCTTCATCATCATCGCCACATGAGCCTGAGGTCCTCCGAAAGCTGTGATGCTGTATAAAAAAACATTCTTTAAAAAAGGTACATGGCGAAGCATCATAGCAGGTTAAATTTATACAATTCGTGAAAGCGAATAATCATTTCTTTTTGAAACCCGATAATCCTGGGATAAATCATCACCAGCAGATTCAGGTGAAAGGACTAAATTTATTTCCACCAAGAAATATTCATGAAAAAATTTATCCTGGCATCAAGGCTTTCTGTTACCTGGTGTTGGATTATGTGAAAATGAATTCATCAAAAACTGCAAATTCCACTAAACAAAAAATTTCCAATCCATGAAGGGTTTTGCTTTTCTGTTTTTCATTTTAATTGCTTTTTCTGCCAAACCTCAGAAGACTGATAAAAAATTACAACATGCCATCGAAGATGCTTTTATCGGGTTCAGGGGCGAATACGGTATTTATGTAAAAGACCTCAAGAAAAATAAAATTGTTTCTATTCATGCAGATACCATCTTTCCTACTGCCAGCATGGTCAAGATCCCGATACTGATTGGCATTATGAACAAAATTGACAAATCAGAACTGGACTATCATCAGCAAATGATCTATAAAGATTCGCTGCTCTATTCAGGCGTTGATATTCTCGGATCTTTCAAAGACACGGAGAAGATCGAACTCAGTAAGCTGATGATGCTGAGTCTTACCATGAGCGATAATACGGCAAGCCTTTGGCTTCAAAGCCTTGCTGGAACGGGTACCAGGATCAACCAAATCCTTGACAGCCTTGGCTTCCAGACTACGAGGGTCAATTCAAGAACTCCCGGAAGAGAAGAGGCCAGAAATAAGTTTGGTTGGGGACAAACCAGCCCCAGAGAAATGGCTACGCTCATGGAAAAGATCGTTAAGGGAGAGATCATCAATCCGGAAAAAAGTGCAAGGATGCTTCGCTTGCTCGGAAGAAATTATTGGGACGAAGTCGCCATATCTCAAATTCCTTCCGATGTGTTTGTGGCCAGCAAAAACGGCGCAGTAGATGAAAGCAGGAGCGAAGTGCTGTTTGTAAATGGAAGAGGGGCACGATATGTTTTTTGCATTTGCACCAAGAACATCCAGGACCAATCCTGGCAAACCGGCAATGAAGCATGGACACTCACGCGCAAAATTTCAAAACTGATCTGGGATCATTTCAGCAACTGATAGGCAATAAAACTCATGATGTAGGCAATGCCTGTCATATAAATAAACTGGATGACTGGCCACTTCCAGGTTCTGGTTTCCCTCCGCACAATGGCCAGTGTACTCATACACTGCATAGCAAACAAATAAAAGATCATCAGCGAAACCCCCGTTGCGAGGGTAAATAATTTGCTACCATCTTCCTTTCTGGCCCTGTTCAATTTATCGCGAAGCAGCATGCCCTTTTCTGTGTCTTCTACACTATACAAAGTGGCCATGGTTCCCACAAAAACTTCTCTTGCTGCAAACGAGGTAATGAGTGCTATCCCAATTCTCCAATCGTATCCCAAAGGTTTGATGGCAGGTTCTATTGAACGTCCCAGGATTCCGGCATAAGAATTTTCGAGCCGCGCAGCATTATAATCGGCTTCATTTTGTTTGGTAAAATGCAGGCTGTCTTTTTTTGCCAGCGCATAATTTTTTTCTACCGCGTCCATCCGGGAAGGCGGACCGAAACTACTCATGGCCCAAAGAATGAGACTGATGATCATAATGATCCTACCCGCATCCTTTACAAAAATCCTGGCCTTGTTCACCATCGTCTGTCCTACATTCTTCAGTCTTGGAGAACGATAAGTGGGAAGTTCGAGGATGAAAAAACTTTTCTCCTTGATATGAATGAACCATTTCGCAATAAAAGAAACGAACAGTGCAACAACCAACCCCAAAAGATAGAGTCCCATCATCACCAATGCCTGCACACTGAAGAAATGAAGAAGATAGCGATCAGGAATGACCAGGCCAATGAGAATAGTGTAGACCGGCAGTCTGGCCGAGCAGCTCATGAAAGGTGTGATGAGAATGGTGAGCAGCCGTTCTTTTCTATTCTCGATATTTCGTGCGCTCATAATAGCAGGCACCGCACACGCAAAGCCGCTGATCAGCGGCATCACACTTTTTCCATTCAATCCAACGGTTCGCATCAAACGGTCGGTGAGAAAACTGATCCTGGCCATATAGCCACTGTCTTCCAGCAAAGTGATCAATCCAAACAGGATCATGATCTGCGGAACGAAGATCAGAATGCCACTGAGCCCCGCAACAATTCCGTTGATCAACAAATCACTCCACCAGCTTTGCTGGAGGTGAACCGAGAGCCAGGAGCTGACAGAAGAAAACAGCATTTCGATCCAGGTCATGGGGTACTGGGCCAGCCAGAACACACTTTGAAAAAGTACAAAGAGCACCACCAGTAAAATGATGTAGCCCCACCTCCGGTGCAAAAGAACATTATCGAGTTTGTCGGTAAGAATGGTTTGTTGCAATGGGTCCGGCTCCGACACGGCTACATTCATGATATGCTTGATGCGGCTGTATCGTTGCAGGATTTCTGTGGCTTGTGTCTTTGTTGGATTGAACTGGTGAAGTCTTTCGATGTTTTCAATCTTGTCCTGGATTACGCTATTGAGCTCAAACTCTTCGTGGTTGATCAGGTAATGAATCGCAGAATAATCACTCGCCTCGGGCACCAGCTTTTTCAGATCGTCAATGGGCGCAGCTGCCAGTTCGCGCGCCTCAATAAAATTTCTTGTTGGAACCTTGTATTGATTGGAAGCCGTAAGTTCAAGGGCTTTCTTCAATTGTTGTATTCCTTTTTGCTTTCTCGGATTCACAGATACGACAGGTACGCCCAGTTCTCTTTCCAATTCTCCCAGGTCTATCTGAATCCCTTTTCTTTTTGCCAGGTCCACCATGGTCAAAGCCACGACTGTTGGCTTCTTCAGGTCAAGTATCTGCGAACAAAAAAGAAGATTGCGTTTCAGGTTGCTGGCATCCACCGCTACCACAAAAATATCCGCCCTGATCTCCTTGTCCTGGTTTAGCAGTACCCGGTAACTGACCCATTCATCGAGGCGTTTGGGATACAGGCTATAAGTTCCAGGCAGGTCGATGACGTTACCCATGATGTGTAGGGCGATGGTGGTGGAACCTGTTTTTTTGTCAACGGTCACTCCCGGAAAATTTCCTACTTTCTGATTCAAACCGGTGAGGGAGTTGAACAGGGAGGTCTTTCCGCTATTGGGATTACCCACAAGGGCGATATGAACAATTTTTTTTGCCAAGACTTTGCCGCGCAAAGGTAACCTGCCTCTTCGGGTTGCGGGTTACGATATCGGGAGTTTTAGTAAAAGCTTAAGGTAAAAGAATCCCTTAAAAAAATCCAATTTTCGTCTCTTATACTAACCTATTGAATATTTTTGTTTCCCATTATCCCGAAAATCAATGGCCGTGAGCACAAGACATTTTTTACTGTTCCTTCTTTTTGCAGGCAACCTGGTACAGGCACAAAAGCTGAAAAAAGAAGACAAACAGTTGGTCGCTAACCTGCAGCAACACATCCGCTACCTGGCCGATGATAAACTGGAGGGAAGACGCACGGGCACACCCGGAGAAAAATTAGCTGCCGGCTATATCAGCAATGAATTTAAAAAGATCGGCCTCACTCCCAAAGGAACCAATGACTACTATCAGGTTTTTGAAATAGATGAAGGAAGACAGATCGAACCTTCCACTACATTAACCATCAACGGAAAGAACCTTGAATTGAATAAGGAATTTTTTCCTCTCGTATTCAGTCCCAACGTCCATATTGAAGCCCTTCCTTCCATGGCACTCCAGGAACCCGGCATGCCCTGGTTCTACGACCTCAGGGAACTGCTGGAAGAAAATGCAGGGAATCCTCATTTCGATTTGCATGAAGCCATCATCCATTCAGCCAACGAGGTGAAGAAAAGAGGAGGAACAGCTGTATTCATTTATAATAGTTCGAACAAGGAAGATGATATTCATTTTGAAGCAAAGGACCGTTCAGAGATCCTGCCTATTCCAGTTGTTTATCTTACCAGGGAAGCAGTTAAGAAATATTTGAGCGATGAATCAGCAACCATTGAGCTGAAGTTGAGAACAGAATTGAGCCAGAAGAAAAGATCGGCTACCAATGTCATTGGATTCATCGACCACGGCGCACCAACTACTATTGTGCTCGGCGCGCACTATGACCATCTGGGTTACGGAGAGGATGGTGGTTCAAGAGAAACAGGAAAGCCGCAGATTCACAATGGTGCAGACGACAATGCCAGTGGCACGGCGGCCTTGATTGAATTAGCCAGGCTGTTGAAAAAAGAAAAACTAAAGAACAACAATTATCTCTTTATTGCTTTCTCCGGTGAAGAACTCGGATTGTACGGATCGAAATATTTCACCGAGCATCCTGTGATCGACTTAAACAGCATCAATTTCATGATCAACATGGATATGGTGGGAAGACTGAATGATTCCTCCCATGTGGTAACGGTAGGAGGATATGGAACTTCACCTGCCTGGGGCATGTACTATCATCTCACCGGAAAGAAAAGTCTCTACTACAAAGATCTGGTCTTCCGTTTCGATTCCAGCGGCACCGGTCCCAGTGATCATACTTCTTTTTACCTGAAAAATATTCCTGTCCTTTTTTATTTTACCGGGCTTCATGCCGATTACCACAAGCCTTCGGATGATTATGATAAGATCAACTACACTGGCGAAATGACCGTGATAAAACACATCATGAGTCTGCTGGAAAAAGAGAATGAACAAAATCAGAAACTAACCTTCACAAAAACAAGAGAGGCGCAAACCAGCACAACGGCTCGGTTCAGCGTGACCCTTGGTATTATGCCTGATTATACATTTGCAGGAGCTGGCGTTCGCGTGGATGGAGTGAGTGAGAACAGGCCTGCTCAAAAAGCAGGATTGAAGGCAGGAGACGTGATTATTTCACTGGGCGATTACAAAATCACCTCACTGGAGAATTACATGGAAGCACTGGGACGGTTCCGGAAAGGGGATAAAGCGAAACTGGAATACAACAGAAGTGGTCAAACCCTTTCATCTGTTGTAGAGTTTTAGTATTTTGATAATCAAGCTATCGTTATGAAACTGGTACTGGACACAAAGGATCTGACTGATGGCTTTTTTGAGGAGACCAAATTGCTTGGTATCATGGCTCCCCTGAAAGACTATCAATTTTGCTGGCAACTGAATAATTTGCTTGGTATTGATTTTAGAATCAACAATGAACTGGAGATCCAGCTCAAAAAAAAGGACAGGTATTATTTCTTTGCCGTGTATGAGTATGCAGAACCTTCTACCTGTCTGAAACATTACCTCTATAATAATTTGTACGACGGCGAATATCTTCTTCCTGAATTCAAGCACCTTGATTTCTTATGGCTTCTGAAAGATGATCATGTGTCTGACGAATCATTGCATCACCTCGTTCAGTCCATCCGCACCGTTTCTGGTGTGCAGCTCGTAGTGGAACTTACCAATGAAAAAATAAGGAACAAGGAACACCTGGTATTTTAATCGCGGATGATAAGGATTGGATTTCACAGAATGATCGTTTCATAGCTGAAGTGATCTGTGTTAATTCAAAGGGTGAAGTAATTGGCTGAATTCTTATTTGTGAGAAGAAGACAATTGATCCGGTATTTTTTTAAGAGCAAGAGTTTGGAGAATGTGAAATGAAATCTATGTGTTGTGGGTACGTGATCGTTCGGGGATGAAGATGACGGATATAAGTGATGGTTCCTTTCAGAATTTCTTTTGGTTCCTTAAACATGGTGGTAATTCTACTTGCGTGTGGTTAACTTTGTTCTGAGGATCAGGGATGAAGATTAGATGAAGGCACAAATTATTTTTTATGAACTGGGAAGAAAAAAACAATACGCTTTATCGGAAGTTTGAATTTAAAAATTTCAGCGAAGCATTTGCGTTTATGACAAGAGTTGCCTTAGCTGCAGAAAAAATGGACCACCACCCCAAATGGACCAATGTATGGAACAGCGTGGAAGTCTGGTTGTCTACACATGATGCAGGAGACATTGTTACCGATAAGGATCGCAAGCTGGCAAAGGAAATAGATAAAGTAAGCGAATAATGAATGGTGAATGGTCAATGGCGAATAGTGAATAGTGAATGAGTCGTTCATAGTACGGTCATTCATTACTGAAGGTGGGAAGCGCAATGACCTAAGGTAAAGTGAGAACTACAGGTCTCAACCATGTTTAAGGGATGTGAGATGTGAGATGTGAGATGAGGGAGGAGAGATGAGAGAGGACGATGGTTGTGAGCAGGCTAATTTATTTTAATGCCATCAGCAAGTCCTCGTAATTTATCTTTTTTCAATATCCACTGCTTTGATCTTTTCTCCTCTTTGCGATTGCAGCGAAGTGATCTCCTTCATTGGATCAATTGAAACAGGTAATTGCTTCTGCTCCACAACTAAAATAATACAGCCAAAGCAGCTAAATTAAAGCCTGCCGTTGTCTCAACTTCTCTCCTCTCTCATCCCTCGTCTCACATCTTTCTCTCATCCTACCACAATCAGCTTTTCTCTTTTCTCCACGAACCTTCCAATGGGATTGGAAAACTCTGCGAGTCCATTTTTATCAAAAAGAGTTTTTAATTCGGGCACTGATTGTTCGTCTATCGCTATCAATAATCCTCCGTTGGTTTGAGGATCGGGAAGAAGATTGAAGGCTTCCATGACATTTACTCCTTTTTCAAATTGAACATGCGGACTATAGCTGTTCCAGTTGCGGAAGGTGGCATCAGGAATGGTTCGCTGCTTCAGATATTCATCAAGGCCATCCATTTTTTGAAGTGCTCCGTAATTCAGTATGGCTGTAAGTCCGCTGCCCTGGGCCATTTCGAGGAGGTGACCCAGTAAACCGAAACCAGTAACATCGGTCATGGCATGCACCCCCGGATTTTTACCGAGCGCCTCCCCGATCTTATTTAACTGAGTTAGTTGACCGATCAATGAAGCGTAATGCTGTGGTTGAAGAACAGTTCTTTTCAATGCCGTGGAAAGCACGCCCGATCCGAGAGATTTGGTAAGAAAGAGAAGATCTCCATTTTTTGCGCCACTGTTTTTTTTGAGATGCGGAATGGCTACAGTGCCGGTTACTGCCAATCCGAAAATGGGATCACTCGAATCAATGGTATGTCCTCCCGCCAGTGGAATGGAAGCTTCTGCACAAATACTGCGTGCACCTTCCAGTGTCTTTTGTGCGAGATCGGCAGGAAGCTTTTCGATGGGCCATCCGAGAATTGCAATCGCCATCAAAGGTGTTCCTCCCATGGCATAAACATCGCTGATGGCATTGGCTGCAGCGATACGGCCAAAGTCAAATGCGTCATCTACGATCGGGAGAAAAAAATCGGTAGTGGATACGAGCGCTGTTTCATTGTTGATCTGGAAAACGGCTGCATCATCGCTGCTCTCATTGCCTACCAGGAGGGAAGGAAAAAATTTTTGCTCGGGAGTCTGTAAAATTTGTTGCAATACGGAGGGTGCGATCTTACATCCGCAGCCTCCGCCTTTTGAAAACTGGGTGAGCCTGATTTCTTCCTGCATGCCCTCAAAGATAAATACATGAGAGAGAAATGATGACAAACCTCCAACGACATTCGGCTGATGCAATTGCACAGGAATTTCGGAAAGAAGAATCTTTTCTTATTCATTAGTCACTATTCATCATTCACCAGATCAGTTTTTCTTTTTTCGTCGCAACACAATAGAGGCATTCGTTTGCATGTCGGCACTGAAATTTACCTGGTACAGGTTTTCGCCGTCCCTGATCGTTAGCAGTCCTGTATTTGGCGGAATGGAACCAAGGTTCTCTGCCACCAGCAGCAATTCAACTTTGTCCAAACCTGCTACACTAATGGTTTTCTTTGTAGCCACGGAAAGTAATCTTGCTCTTGAAATAATATTCTGTCCATTGAGATAAACGGAAATAGAATCGCCATCCACGACACCGTTATCATAGAAGGCCAGCACAAGGCTATCGGAAGAAACATCTACGGCATCGAGCACTTTTATTCTTCTCTGGTCATAAGAAAGTGTAGTGGGCGCGGTAGCAACAGCCGTTTGTTTTGCATCAGCGGCTTGTTTTGTTTTGGTTTCTGTTTTGATCTTTGTCTTCTGTTCCTTCGGGTTGACTTCGGCGGTTTTTACATCGGTTACATTCACTGCAACAGTGGCAACTTCTCTCGACTTATCCTTTTTTTCCTTATCCTTTGTTTCCTTGACTTTTGTTTCTTTATACGCAGTTTCTTTTACAGGATCTTCTTTTACAATGGTTTTTGTTTGCGCCAGCATGTCTGTTTGCTGGTAAGGCACGCTTGGTATGATATTAAGTTCCTTGAGGTGCGCGATGAGAGGAGAATGAGTACTGTCCTCAGTTCGGGTTAGATCAATGGCTCCGGGAACAGAATAATATTTTTTTGTCTGGTTGGTCTTCCATCTTCCATTCAACATCACTACACTGTCCTGACCTTTCAGCGGAATGGTTATGGTTCGGCCTACACCCTTTGCAGGAGCTTCAGGAAAATTATTGACGATCATCTTGTCATCCTGCACAATCAGCGAGTCACCTTCGATATTTGCCTTGATCTTCCTGATGCCATAATAAAAAGTATCATGCGCAATGAAAGTAACATAGGAATAACCGGAGATCTTTCCTCTGTATTCACTGAGCGCGAGCTCATATTTCTGAACCATTTTGGTGGAATCATTGTACAGGGTCCCGGAATAAAATCCGCCGATCTTTTGGGCAGAGGAGGACAGGGCGAGCAAAATCAGGGATACGAAGAGCAGGTTTTTCATACAGTTTGATAGTTGATGAGTCTTTGGACATTGTCGGGATCAACCCTTTCACAAAATACTCTAGTTATTTGCATTGTCAAACCGTCGCGGCTGTGAAGTCCTTTGAGGTAACGCTTGTCATAATATTGAAGCAGAATGCCGAAGGCATTCCTGAAGTCTCCCTCTTCCAAAAATGCCACCGTGTTCTTTGCTTCCAGCCCCCCGAGTCTCTGCCTGATACGCAGCACACATTCAATCAATTTATCCCGCTCACAAACGCCATATTCCAACACCAGGTGTTCCAGCCTTTCTTCAAAAGGAATTTCAAGGAATACCACCGCGGCTTTTCTCATTTTATCCCATAGTGCGCCAGGAATATTCAGGTTGCCGATGCGCTGACTTTCATCTTCGAGCCAAATGGGATTTGAAGATTCTTTTTTGGAAAGTTCAAGGGCCAGCAGGTTTTCAAACATTTCCTGACTGGGCTGGGGCGGCATTTTAAAACTCCCGAATGCAGAACCTTTGTGAGAGGCAATTTTTTCGAGGTCCACTATCTGATCGCCTTTTTCTTCGAGCCGGGACAATAGCTCTGTCTTTCCTGATCCGGTAAAACCTCCGAGGATCTGAAAAGAAAAATCCTGTTCAAAGACCTGCAGCACCCAATTGCGAAAAGCCTTGTATCCGCCAGCAAGCGTTAGCACTTTGAATCCATACAGATCGAGCAGCCAGGCAATCGCTGCACTGCGCATGCCTCCACGCCAGCAATAAATAAATATTTCCTGGTCCCGGGGATTTGATGGCCGGTTACTCTCTATAGTTTTTTCTTTGACAATTTTCTCTACCTCTTCTACCATCTTTCTCATCTTAGGTCCAAAAAAATCCAGCCCGATGCGAATGGCTTCTTCCCTGCTTTTCTGTTTATAGCTAGTGCCCACAACCTTTCGTTCTTCATCCGAAAAAAGCGGAAGGCTATAAGCGCCCGGAAGATGGGCATGGTTGAATTCCGCCGGAGACCGAACATCCAACAGAAGGTTTTTTTCCCGGCGTTGCAGAAATTCTTTTATGAAAAGGCGCTGTACAGCCATGCTGCAAAAATATCTTTTGAATGCTGTAAATAAAAAATGCTTCCCGGAATGGGAAGCATTTAATTCAATCAGTATCCAGATTATTGTTTTTTATCTGTGTTTTTTATTTTCACCTTATTGCCCTTGTCGGACACCTTTACTTTCGGATTGTTTTTATCCGTGCTTGACCCCGAGGTACTGCTGTTGCTCATGTTGGAAGTAGAATCATTACCCATGCTGGTATTGTCCATGTCGTCGTTCCAACGTTGGTCATATTGTTCCCAATCACCTTTGTTGCCACGATACATCAAGCTACCATTGTGCATTTGTGCGGATCCTACTGTATCCCATGAATTGGTATCATAAACCCACCAGGTCCTTTTGTCAACATACCGTCTTACGGGTTTACCTGATTCATCTGTTAACCTTCCTGTGCTCTGATCCAGATTCAACTTGGTATATGCTTTACCAGTTCTGGGGTTGAGATAATTACCTGCAGACACGTTGGTGTTTACGGTATCGGCGCGGGCTGCATAATTACCGCTGGAGGTAGAAGTAGTGGCTGTTGTAGTGTTCGTTGCTGTTGAGTCGGAAGCAGTACTATAATTGCTGCTGTTGTTGCATGCTGTCATCCCGATAGCAAGTCCTGCCGCTAAAAGACTGAAAACTTTTTTTTTCATGGTTTTGAGTTTTGTTCAGTCTTGTGCCTACAAAAATGAGACCGCACTAATGCAGTGTGAGAAACAGTGCGAGGGCGGGATAAAAAGTCCAGAAAAAATTCGCACACTTTCTCACACCCGCTCTATTTTCGGGGTCATCCGTTCATTGAAGCCAGAAATTCTTCATTGCTCTTTGTTCCGCGCATCCTTCTAAGCAGGTCGGACATCGCTTCTTCCGTGTTCATATCGTTGAGGTATACACGAAGCAGGTTCATCCTCTGAAGTACATCGCGTTCCAGCAATAAATCGTCGCGACGGGTAGAAGAAGCAACAAGATCAATAGCAGGGAATACACGCTTGTTGGCCAGTCGACGGTCGAGCTGCAATTCCATGTTACCGGTTCCTTTAAATTCTTCGAAGATCACTTCATCCATTTTAGAGCCGGTATCGATCAATGCAGTAGCCAGGATCGTGAGCGAGCCGCCATTTTCTATTTTACGCGCAGCACCAAAAAATTGTTTGGGCTTCTGCATGGCATTGGCTTCAACACCACCCGACAGTACCTTGCCGGAAGCGGGCGCCACTGTATTGTGTGCACGTGCAAGACGGGTAATGGAATCAAGAAGGATCACAACATCATGTCCGCACTCAACTAATCTTTTCGCTTTCTGCAATGCAATTGTAGAAACCTTTACATGTTTCTCTGCAGGCTCATCAAAAGTGGAAGCAATCACTTCGGCCCTTACACTTCTTTCCATATCGGTTACTTCCTCTGGCCTTTCATCAACCAGCACTACCATCAGGTAACATTCCGGGTGATTGGCAGCAATAGCATTGGCCACAGCTTTCAGCAACATGGTCTTACCGGTTTTGGGCTGCGATACAATGAGTCCGCGCTGACCTTTTCCAATGGGAGTGAACAGGTCCATGATGCGTGTGGAAAAATCGTTGGGTGCTGTAAACAGATTTAATTTCTCATGGGGAAACAGAGGCGTGAGATAGTCGAAGGGCACACGGTCGCGAACTTCTTCGGGACTCTTGCCATTGATTGTTTCCACTTTCAGTAGTGCAAAATATTTTTCTCCTTCTTTGGGCGGGCGCACGGTACCATTGACAGTGTCGCCGGTTTTGAGACCAAAAAGTTTTATTTGTGAGGGAGATACATAAATATCATCGGGAGAAGAAAGATACATGTAATCAGAAGAGCGCAGGAAGCCGTATCCATCAGGCATCATTTCCAGTACGCCCTCTGCCAGGATGATTCCGTCAAACTCAATATTGAAAGGTTGTTCGCGGCGCGGAGGATAAAACTTGTTAACCTGCGAACCTCTGTCCGGTTGCGGAGCTTCCACACCACCTGCTTCAGAATTAGGATGTTCCATCTGTTGCTGTTCATCATCTTCAGTACCGTTGGATTGATCAGGAATATCGGTGATGACGGGTTGATCATCTGATTTTTTCCTGGCTCCTTTTTTTGGTTTCTCTTCTTTCTTGACAGCCGCTGTTTTGCGGGCGGGGCGTTTATTTTCTGTTACAGGAGAAGGTTCTTCCACGATAGCCTCTTCGGTAGAATTTGACGTAGTTGCTTTTACAATACGTTTACGCTTCTGTCCCTGTGTCGAACCTGTTTTTTGTTCACTACTCATAACTGCTTGTTTGTCTAGGATTTTGTAAATAAGCTCCTGCTTGTCTAACTTTTTTGCATTTTCAATTTTTAGGTCGTCCGCAATGTCCAGCAATTCCGGAACAAGCATATCGTTCAGCTGCAAAATATCGTACATAAGAAACTATTGTTTGTGTGACACTAAGTCGGATAACCAGTCTATTTAGTTATAGATTTTTTTGAATGGAATAAGAAAAAAACCGGTGTTGTGAGTATAAAAAGGTATGAGCTCTCAACTATTCAGGTGCAATTATACGGCTAAAATGAGAAAATCAAAAATTTTTATACCCTTCCGCGACCATAATTAACGAACACAATTTTTGATCCATACTGTTGTAATCAACCAATGAAAGCCTTGCTGGACATGGATCGGAGGTGATGATCATTAACCTGGTTACAAGCTGAATTTCCCAACCTCAACGCAACACAGGAATGCAATGTTAGCATCCGTGTTGATGATCAGGCAGAAAAAGAAAGACCGGAATTGAATCCGCATTTGAGTTTTTAAATGAATGGATATCGAAGCAAAGTCGGTGCCTGTAAGTACCTACG
Source organism: Flavisolibacter sp. (assembly GCA_045805145.1). Taxonomy (GTDB): domain Bacteria; phylum Bacteroidota; class Bacteroidia; order Chitinophagales; family Chitinophagaceae; genus Flavisolibacter. The sequence continues at coordinate 19,603 of JBJMLU010000176.1, forward strand.
CCACCAGATGTGGCTTGCCTTATCTTTGCCGACCTCCGGGCAAACGCTGATCCCGCGCCATCTCCCGGCAGAAAAAGAGACTATGTTGAACAAGCGTATAAAAATAAAAGAGCTGTTGAACGCACAGCCGCAAAATCAAACAGTAACAGTGATGGGCTGGGTGCGCCATTTCCGCAACAACCAGTTCATTGCCCTAAACGATGGTTCTACCAACAACAATCTTCAGGTGGTGGTGGAACTCGGAAAATATGACGAGGAATTTTTGAAGAGGATCACGCCCAGCGCTTCACTGAAAGTTTCGGGCAAGCTGGTGGAATCGCAGGGACGGGGACAAAAGATGGAAGTGAAAGCAGAAGAGGTAGAAGTTCTTGGCGATTCTGATCCAAATCAATATCCATTACAACTAAAAAATCGTCCCACTCTCGAATACCTCAGAGAAATTGCACACCTGCGTTTTCGCACCAATACTTTTGGTGCTGTTTTTCGCATACGTCATGCGCTGGCCTTTGCCGTGCACCAATTTTTTAATAGCAAAGGATTTATTTATCTGCACACACCTATCATCACTGCAAGCGATGCCGAAGGTGCTGGAGAGATGTTTCGTGTGTCTACACTTCCGCTCAACGATCCTCCAAAAAAAGATGATGGCTCCATTGATTTTAAAGAAGATTTTTTTGGCCGGCAAACCAACCTCACTGTGAGCGGGCAGCTTGAAGGAGAATTGGGTGCTACTGCATTTGGAGACATCTATACATTCGGCCCCACTTTCCGTGCAGAGAATTCCAACACGCCTCGTCACCTCGCAGAGTTCTGGATGATTGAGCCGGAGATGGCTTTTTATGACCTGGAAGACAATGCCAATCTCGCAGAAGAATTCATTCAGTATATCGTTCGTTATGCAATGGAAAACAACGCTGATGATCTCGAGTTTTTAAAACAGCGATTACTTGATGAAGAAAAACAGAAACCACAGACCGAAAGGTCGGAACTGGACCTGATCCAGAAACTTCAGTACGTAACCGAAAACAAATTTGAGCGCATCACCTATACCGACGCCATTGAGATTTTACTGGAGTCACCGGCGTACAAAAAGAAAAAGTTCCAGTATGATGTAAAATGGGGCATCGACATGCAAAGTGAACATGAACGATACCTTGTAGAAAAACATTTTAAAAAGCCCGTGATCGTCACTAATTACCCAAAAGCTTTCAAGGCTTTTTACATGCGACAGAATGAAGATGGAAAAACAGTTGCAGCCATGGATATTCTTGCGCCGGGAATTGGTGAAATTGTTGGTGGTTCGCAAAGAGAAGAAAGGCTGGACAAGCTGTTAAGCCGGATGGAAGAAATGCATGTTTCCACAGAAGAATTGTGGTGGTATCTCGACACGCGCCGTTTTGGTACCGTGCCGCATGCAGGATTTGGTCTCGGCTTTGAACGAATGGTTCAATTTGTCACGGGCATGTCCAACATTCGTGACGTCATTGCCTTCCCACGAACACCGAAGAATGCTGAATTTTAGAGGTGAATGGTGAATGGTGAATAGTGAATGGTGAATGGTGAATGGTGAATGGTGAATGGCGAAAGAGGTTTGGCAAGTTGGTTTATTTAAGATCGGAAAAAAATTATTTCAAAGAGATCTATTTCGATTGAGGGTTCACTCTAACATTCACGTATTGATGCACAGGATGGGAAGGGAAAGTTCCTGCATCAATTCTGCGGTATGTGTTTTCAAAAACATTCTTTCGATCAGGCTGTGTCGGTGTGGAAGGATCACGAGCAGGTCGATATTATTATTGCGTACATAAGACTGAATGCCGTGAAGGAACTCATCGTCGCGGATGGTCGTGAAAGTTGAATTCAGTTCATTGGCCAGGCGGTCGGCCTCTAAGGATCCTGATCTATTTGGTTGTACGTGTACCATATGAATATTTCCTTTGAGCGGATCCAGTGTTAATTTAATTTGTTGCGCCGGTACTTCTTCATTCAGATCATCGACAGCCAGGGCAATGTTATGAAAACTAAGTCCTGCAGCTGAATGCGGAACGGCAATGACCGGGAATCTGCTTTTGCGGATGATCGCCAGGGTGGTACTGCCAAACAAAACCCTTTTCATAGCATTTGATCCGCTCCTGCCGATAACAATAGCAAAGGGATCAAGCTTTTCACTGAGCTCATTGAGCTCGTCCACTACATCACCCAACCTGCTTTCGGTTCTTACCTGTAGGTCAGGATGTACCTTCAAAAGCGTCAGCCTTGATTTTTCGAGATTCAATTCAGCATACTCTCTGAGTCCTTCAGCAGATACCAGTAAGGCCGGCACCTCATTCATGCTGATAGGCAGCTGGTAAACGTGAAGAATGATCACGGAAGCCTGGATGGATTCAGCGAGCCGGCCGGCATAGAACAACGCGTTGCTCGCCGGCATAGAAAAATCGGTTGCAACAAGGATTGTTTTCATAATGAAAAATTACACACTTGTAGAAGTCAACGGCTGATCTCTTATGGAAAAGGACATGAGTTTAATCATAGAAAAAAACCATTCTATGACCCAAATAGAAATGCAGCCTTCACAACGCGGAAATAGAAGGCGGAGGCTTCCTTCATCTTTGAGGATTGATATGACACCCATGGTGGACCTGGGCTTTTTGCTCATTAGCTTTTTCATTTTTACCACCACACTCTCTGAAAAAAAAGCAACCAGTCTCATTATGCCTGCAGATGGGCCGCCGATGAAGCTGGCCTCCCGGAACGCGCTGACCATTCTGCTTGGAAAAGAAAATCATGTATATGCCTATGAAGGATTATGGAATGAAGCAGTAAAGAAAAATGAAATCAGATCCACCAATTATGATGAATACAATGGCATCGGTGCCCTGATCCGGAAAAAACAGAAAGAGCTGGAAAGTATTGATAAGGAGGGAAAAAATGGATTGATGTTATTGATCAGACCTGCGAAACAATCTTCTTACAAAACCTGATCGATGCACTGGATGAAGTAACGATTAACGGTGTTAAAAAATACGCGATCTTAGATCCCGACGCCCAGGAAAAAGCCTACCTCGAAAATAAAGACTGATTCGTCTTATTTTCTTTGTCTCTCCCCTCTCCCCTCATCCCGCATCTCTCATCTCACATCTTTCTGTTTTCCGAAAGGAAAACCCTGGTCCGTTGTTCCACATTGGCTCGAAGGTTCATGTAAAAAAGATTGATGTCGGCTATATGATAATTCTTCCATCGAAGAAAAACAGAACCTGGAAAATGTGGACGGTTGATCCACAACACGCCCTCGTGGATCTGGGCATCGGTGGTATGAAAAACTAGTTTTCGAAAATCGGTGAGCACACTTCCTTTATTTTTTGTTGCGGGTATGTAATCGTGGGAGGTGGTCCATAGAGGATTGGTGACATAGGAAATAGATTTTTCTTCTGCAACGTAGAAGGGAATATAGTCTTTGCGAAGAGTGCGCCAGCCACAGAAACAACCTGTTTGCATGGAGTCGGCACAAACAGGAATATGTTCGAAACTCTGTTGAGGGATGGCCCATCCAACGATATAGGCAGCTACCAGTTGTTGTTGCAATGGCTTGCCATCAAAAAATTCCTTTAGTAGCCGCTCCGCCATCTTTGCCCCCTGACTATGGCCCGCAATGATGATTGGCTGATTGGTGTGGTAGTGCAGCAGGTAAAATTCAAAAGCGTTTCTGATATCGGCATAAGCAGTATCGAATGCGGCGCGGGTTTCAGGGTTGTCCTGATAAAAAGCAGAAAGGTGGGCCTGCCGGTATCGGGGAGAAAATATGCGGCAGTGCTGGTTGAATACAGAAGCCTGGTAAAGAATGGTGGTGTTATCTGTGTGCTGATTGAGCGAAGTATCATCAATATCGGCATTCCATCCCGATCTTTTTCCGGTATAAGTTGTGGGATAGATAAAAAATACATCGGCCAGAGAATCGCGGGGCTGGTCTTTCAAAACATCAGGTGCACTGTCCGAAGGATTTTTTTTCCAGGGATGTGCCGCCCAATACCTTAAAAGAGTATAATCGGGTCGTTTGGAATGTTCAGAATCAGAAGAATGAGTAGAATCATAGGATGTGATATAGCCTACATGCCTGGTAGTGCAGGAAAACAGCATCAGCAAAAAGAATAGGTACTGGAATCGCAGCATAATCAAATTTGAGAACAAAAACTTCTTGTAAATTTGGAGCCCTTTATACAAACAAAAAAATTTGCTGTATGAATATTCCCGTTGTTGATCTTGCGGAATTTTTAAGTGGCGATAAGAACCGCAAACAGAAATTTGTTCAGGAGCTGGGCAAGGCCTATGAGGAAGTAGGATTTGTTGCCGTAAAAAACCATGGCATTCCTGATCACCTCATTGGCGACCTGTATAAATACGTACAGCAATTCTTCGCTCTTCCAACAGAAACCAAACTTAAATACGAAAAGAAGGAGCTGGCCGGACAGCGGGGCTACACTTCATTCGGACGCGAGCATGCAAAGGGTTTTGATGCACCAGACCTTAAGGAATTTTTTCAATTTGGACAAACTGTTGACGACGGTGATCCAATAAAGGAAGAATATCCCGATAATGTAACCGTGAAAGAAGTACCTCAGTTCACACCTACACTGCTGAATGCTTATCGCAATTTTGAAAAATCAGGCAAGGCACTCTTGCAAGCCATTGCTCTTTATCTGGGACTCGATGAAAATTATTTTGACGAATGGGTGCACAATGGGAATTCCATTCTCAGGGCCATCCACTATCCACCCATTATGAATGAACCCAAATCGGCCATCAGGGCTGAACAACATGAGGACATCAACCTCATCACATTATTGGTTGGTGCATCAGCCGATGGACTTCAGATCCTGACAAAACAGAATGAATGGGTGGGTGTTACTTCATTACCCGAACAAATCGTGGTGAATGTAGGCGACATGCTGCAGCGTCTCACCAATAACAAACTTCGTTCAACTACCCACCGTGTTGTGAATCCTCCCAGGGAATTATGGGGTACTTCGCGTTTTTCCATTCCCTTCTTCCTTCATCCAAAGAGTGACATGAGCCTGGCTTCATTGCAAAGCTGTATCGACAAGCAGCATCCCAAGGCTTATGAAGACGCAACGGCAGGCGAATACCTGGACGAGCGGCTCCGGGAGATCGGGCTAAAGAAATAAGACCGCTGATATTGGCAGTTGAAGAGCGAAAAACAGAGTGAGAGCGAATGGGGAAACGTCTAAAACCCGGCTCTCACTCTGTTTTTCACTCTTTTTTATGGCCGTTCATAAAGAATAGTTTCCATTGAAAAATATTTTTGGGACTGGAAAAACATTGTAAGTGGTTGAAGGGCAGGGCAATAAATTAAGATTGCCTATATTGCTTTCCATGTTACCATAAAAAACTTGGTACTATGTCTTGCATGGTACTAAATAACACCATAACTTTGTTCTGTCAAGTCAATCATCAAACATCAACCCACCTGTATCGATCCTGATCATCGGACCCGAACGGAGGTTAAAAAAGGGAACTATGAATATTGAGAATACACAGAGCCAGATGCGAAAGGGAATCCTGGAGTTCTGCATTCTCTCCATCATTCGCCGGGGTGAGGCCTATCCCAGCGACATTGTGGAAGAAATGAAGACCGCCAACCTGCACATCCTGGAAGGCACGCTCTATCCCCTGCTTACCCGCTTAAAGAATGCAGACATGCTCACTTATCGCTGGGTAGAAAGTAATTCCGGTCCTCCCCGTAAATATTTTTCCCTGACACCAAAAGGGGAAGCTTTTTATAAGGAGCTGGATCAAACCTGGCAGGAGCTCTCCAACGGAGTAAACAGCCTAACGAACAACACCCCACACAATTCCTAACACTTCAACCAAAGCATTAACAATGAAAAAGATTATCAATATAAACTTGTCAGGCAGGGTGATACCTATTGAGGATACTGCTTATGAAAGTTTACAACGGTATATCGAAAGTCTGCGGCGATACTTCGCCCACGAAGAAGGCCGTGATGAGATCATCAATGATATTGAAAGTCGTATCGCAGAATTAATGAACGACAAGATCAAAAGAGGGGCATCTTCGGTTACAGACGCCGACATCGAAGAGATCATTCATTCCATGGGACGCGTAGAAGATTTTGAACAGGCAGATGCAGCTGATGTAAAAGAAAGCGCTTCTGCCACGGGAACAACAGCATCCAGCTTCACTTCTCAGCAAACGAAGAAACAAAAAGGAAGAATGTACCGCGATGCAAGCGATAAGCTCATTGGCGGCGTTTGCTCGGGAATTGCCAATTACATGAATGTAGATCCTGCCATTGTCCGTTTGCTTTTTGCCATCATCACTTTCGGCGGATTTGGAATGGGCATTCCCATTTACATCCTGCTCTGGATCATTCTTCCGGTGCGTGACCTGGATACCTATGTAGGTAAAAGATTATTTCGCAATCCGGAAGACAAAGTGATTGCAGGTGTGGCAGGTGGCCTTGCTGCTTATTTCGATAAGCCTTCCTGGGTGATCCGTCTCATTTTTGTGACCCCGCTTGCACTGAATATCTTATTTGGTACACTCAATGGAATCTTCTTCGCTTTTCACCGTGATATATTTCCAAACCTTTTTATTGGATCCTTCACGGGAACTTTTACTCTGGCCTATATCATTTTGTGGATGGTGTTGCCCGAAGCAAGAAGCTCATTTGAAAAAATGGAAATGCGTGGAGAGAAAGTGGACGTAAACCGTATTCGTCAGAACGTAAAAGATGAAATGGAAAATTTAAAGACCCGCGCACAGTCATGGGGAGAAGAAGTAAAAACCTCTGCACAGCAATTCAGTGAAAAAGCCCGGGAATTTGCAAACACCAGGGGAAGAGCCTGGGCAGGTGAAGTAGCGCAGACAGCAAGACCCGTTGCGAGCGGCATAGGACATATCATTGGTGTGATCTTTAAAGCCTTCTTCATCTTTGTGGCAGGCTGCATTGCGCTCTCACTCTTTGCCGTATTGATGGTTCTGATTTTTGGCGGAGTAGCCTGGTGGCCGATCAATAATTTTCTGTGGACTTCCCCCATGCAAAAATTCCTGGCCTGGGGAACCCTGTTGTTCTTTTTGGTAGTTCCTGTCCTTGGCTTCATGACCTGGCTGGTAAGAAGAGTGGTGAGAGCCAGATCGAGAAGCCGTAACCTGAGCTGGGTTTTCGGAGGACTCTGGTCTATTGGCTGGATCTGTGCTATCCTGTTTGCTATCAGCATTGCAAAAGATCTGAGGGTACATGATCATACAGAAGCAACAGAAATTCCGATCAGCCAGCCTGCAGCAGACAAAATGATTGTGCGGGTGAATGAACCCGAGATCAGGTACAGCGGCAATATGTGGTGGATCCATGCAGACAATACAGGTTGGGATATTTCAGAAGATGTCATGAAATATAACAACGTAAGAATCATTATCGACAAAAGCGATGACTCACTTTATCATCTGCGTGAAACCAAATATAGTCTTGGACAAAGTCTTTCTGACGCACAAAACCGTGCATCAAAGATTGGCTTTAACGTCTCTTCTCAAGACAGCATCCTGAATCTGGGTAGCGGCATCACCATCGACAAGGACAGCAAATTCAGAGGACAGGCGCTCACCCTGGATCTCTATGTCCCCGTAGGAAAAAAAATCCGGTTTGATGAAAGCATTATAGGCGCCTACAACCCATGGGTGATACGAAGAAATGAAACAGGCGACCGTTACTGGAGAGAACGCTATTCAGAAAGAGACTGGGACTATGGTCACTACTTTAACTGGGAATCGGATGTGGACTATGTGATGACAAGCGATGGAAAGCTGGTGAACTCCGAAAAAGTGGTCAAGAAAAAAACAGGTGTCTTTGAAAAAACCACCAACGCCGATAGTTTGAGAAGACAGATTGATGAACAGGAAAAACAATTGCAAAAGAACAGGGAGAAGCTGGACGAAATACAGAGAAAGCAAGAGGACGGCAACCAGTCTTCCACGCAAATCAAGGCCATTCAAAAGCCTGCAAAAGAAACCGTGTTTATTTTCACTCCGCTCTCACCCCTGATCATTTAACTCGGTTGAAGTTGGATCCCGTTTATCTGCCCGGGTCTTTACCAGGGCAACAACGGGAGAACTAGGGCTCCGAAAGGAGCCTTTCTTGTATCACGGATTACACCGATTAAGATTCTGATTTCACTGATTGATTAGGTCGGATGGGAGGAGGATTTCACGGAGAGATTAAGTCACGTTAGGGGAGGATTTTGGGGATTGATTGGATTAGCTAAGGTCTACAATTTATACGGCAGGAGGCCGTTTTTAACATAGAAATTCTTGTTCAAAAGTTTTTGACAGATGGCCAAGTCCTTAAATTTCTGGTAATCTATACATCAATCCTCTTCTAGTGCGATTTAATCGAAATCCTCCTCCCATCCGATCTAATTAATCAGTGAAATCAGAATCTTAATCCGTGCAATCCGTGATATCTTATTTTTGCTGTCCAAATTTCATTGATGAAGAACACTCCTTTCACGCATCAGCACCAGCAGCTCGGCGCAAAAATGGCGGAGTTTGCCGGATACAACATGCCCATTAGCTACACAGGAATTAATGATGAACATCAAAGCGTTCGCAGAAACGCAGGTGTATTTGATGTGAGTCACATGGGCGAATTCATGCTAAAAGGACCCAATGCACTTGACCTGATTCAACGGGTCACCACCAACGATGCTTCCAAACTAACTGCAAGCAAGGCCCAATACAGCTGCCTCACCAATGAAGATGCCGGAATTGTGGACGATTTACTGGTGTATTGCATCGAAGAAAATAAAACCTACATGTTGGTAGTGAATGCCAGCAATATTGAAAAAGACTGGAACTGGATCAGTAAACATAACACCAATGATGTAGAGATGCACAATATTTCTGATGATACCTGTCTGCTTGCTGTGCAGGGACCCAATGCCACTAAAATTCTTCAGCCGCTCACGGAGATGGATATCATGAATGTGAAATATTACAGCTTTGTCAAGGGGAAATTTGCAGGTGTTGACAATGTGCTGGTGAGTGCCACAGGGTATACTGGCGCCGGAGGCGTGGAGATTTATTTTAAAAATGAAAAAGGCAATGCAGATAAAGTGTGGGATGCCATGTTCAACGAAGGTGCACCACAGGGACTCAAACCCATCGGCCTTGCAGCACGCGATACACTTCGACTGGAAATGGGATATTGTCTTTACGGAAACGATATTGATGATACCACTTCTCCGCTCGAAGCAGGACTCGGATGGATCACCAAGTTCACCAAGGATTTCACAGCCAAAGCAAAACTCCAGGAACAGAAAGAAAAAGGTGTGGACAGAAAACTGGTTGGTTTTGAAATGATCGACAAAGGAATTCCCCGTCATGGTTATGAGATCAAGGACCACACCGGAGCACAGATCGGGTATGTAACGTCGGGAACGCAGTCGCCAAGTCTGAATAAGGCCATTGGTATGGGTTATGTGCGTACAGCGTTTGCAAGTATAGGCACGCCGTTTTTCGTCAAGGTGCGCGACAAACTTTTACAGGCTAAAGTGGTAAAGATTCCTTTTGTATAATGTCCTACATCCATTTAACAACATTCATTGAAGCACCTCTGGATCGGGTCTTTGATCTGAGCAGAAGTATTGCACTGCACAAATTCTCCATGCGCGATCATGAAGAACAGGTTATCAACGGTACCATGCAAGGACTTATGAACTTAAATGACTCGGTAACCTGGAAGGCCAAACATCTGTTCAAGATAAGAACACTGGAAATAAAGATCACGCAGATGCAGCGACCTGATTTTTTTGTGGACGAACAGGTGAAGGGAGATTTTCGCTCGCTGAAGCACGAGCACTATTTCAAATCCATTGAAAATGGAACCATCATGATCGACCAGTTCCGCTATGAACTCAAGGGATTCATGCAGAAATTGGTAAACAGCATGTACCTCGAAAAATATATGATAAGGTTGCTGGAAAAAAGAAACGCAGCGATCAAACTTGCTGCCGAAGGAAATCAGTGGAAGCAATTTTTAAATTAATGAACAAGCCTAGTCTTCATACAGTTCTTTCTCCGGCCCTATTGCATTTGTATGACGTCAATAATACAGTAGTTGTAGTGATCGATGTGCTCAGGGCCACTTCTACTATTGCCACAGCCTTATACAACGGAGCGCGTGAAGTGATTCCGGTGGACACCGTGGAGCGGTGCATCCAGCTGGGACGTGAACTGGAATGCATTACTGCGGGCGAACGCGATGGTCAGGTGGCGCCCGGACTTCAGTATGGAAATTCTTCCTTTGAATATCCCCGTGAATTTATTGAAGGCAAAACGCTGGTACTTACAACCACCAATGGAACCAAGCTGCTGCACATGGCGCTGGCCAAAGGTGCCATGGAAATCATCACCGGTTCTTTTCTCAACTTCTCCGCTGTTTGCAACCACCTTGTCCAGCTGAAAAAAAATGTCATCCTTGGATGTGCCGCCTGGAAGGACCGCGTGAATATGGAAGATACGCTGTTTGCAGGGGCGGTAGTATCCATGGTGAAAGAACATTTTCAAATCAACTGTGATTCTTCCAGAATGGCACAAAACTTATACGGAATAGCAAAGGATGATCTTTTTGGATTCATGAAAAGAAATGATGCTTCCCACTATCACCGGCTGATTAATTTCGGTTTGGAAAAAGATATCCGTCACTGCCTGAACACCGACCTTGCTAATGTTCTTCCTGAATATCTCAATGGAAAGCTGGTTGTAGCGTAGCGGAAAGGCCTCAGACATCGGCGGGCTGAATGGTGAATGGTCAATGGTGAATAGTGAATAGTGAAGACTATAGCTATCAGGCAGCCGTCTTTGACGTTCCCGGATACTATGATTGGGCACTAAGCGTTTAAAAAGGACCATCAACGGCAATCTCTTCCCCTAAAACAACTTGCGATGCATAAAAGCATTAACCTTTCATTCACGATTCGTCACTTTGCCGTCTGACTTCTGAGGATTGAGGACTTTCCAATCATCATTCACAATTTTTAACTCAGAAATACCCGATTTGGTCAGGTTTTCTGAAAAGGTTTCTGTTATTTTTGCAGATTGCCCTTGTCATAAGCAGTGAAGATAGAATTGAGCGTCAAAAGAAATTTTTTCTGGCAGAAATCGGGACGGAGCAGCAACAAGCTTCTTGTGAAGGCAATCAGAAAATAAAACCGGAATTTCCTTGGCTTTACCACATCTACTCAAATACGTTTACACTCATGGTAGTGATGAAGTGATCCGTCGCGGAAAAAAGATTCATGCTATTGGTTTTGTTGAACTGGCCGAACACGACGAGCTTTTTGGCTCCGCAGTTTTTCGTGTGAAAGATGATAACTATTCAACTTTCTATAAGGTCTATGTAGCTAACTATAAAGACCCGAAAACTCTTTCACTTCGCTGTGCCTGTCCTTATAACCTTGGAGACATTTGCCGGCACGAAGCTGCAGCACTCATCCGGCTTCAGGAAATGATCGACAAGGGCCAGCTCCACGCAGGCGACCAGGTTTATGACCAGCGTCATACGGTGGCCAAGATGAAGACCATCGATCTGAAATCGATCCAGCTTCTTTCTTCGCACGAGGTTGTTTCGCAGGCAGAAAAATATCTGAAAACAGGAAAACCAAAGATCGAATCAGCCAAGGATGAAACAGTAAAGGCAACGGTGAACATTGACGGCGAAAATTTTTCCGTGATCATCCGTCGCAATGAAGAACGCAATTTTGATACGAGCAGCGATTATTCCGACGAAGAACATTTGCTTTGCCTTCCCAAGGTCATTGTATTTCTGCACCTGCTTCAAACAAAGGGACAACATTATTTTGAGACCATTCGCAACTGGGACAAGGAAAAAAATAAATTGCTGGAAGCATATGGCTACTCTCTTGAAGATGACCTGAAAGGAAAATTTGAATTCAACTACAAGGATGGCAAACCTTATCTGCGTGTGCTCGATCCTTCCATCAAAAGAATTGCTTCTCCCCAGCCGCTTTCAAAACCAGCATTTGAAAAGGTGACCGCGGTGGAAGAAGAAGAGCCCGCACCAAAAGAACAAATAATCTCCAGGCGTTTGGGCGTCGTCTTTAATTTCAACAAAAGCGGTTATCCGTTTTTTGGCGTCGACCTGGTAGAAGGCGAAATGGATGAAGAAGCCAATTTTGCCGGTAATGTTGAAAAACTGGAATTGAGTAAGTACATCAATACCGATGCTTACAATGAAGAAGATCGCAATCTGCTTTCCCTGGTGCGAAAGTTCCAGGACGTGGAGATCAACAAATATGTGAGCCGCAATTCGCCATTTTCTGGTATCTGGGAGAATATCATTCACAACGAGGACGATGAACTGCCGCAGGAAACAAAAAAATTAATTGTCGAATATATTTTTCCCAAGCTTCGGAAACTTTTTGCCGAGTCGTCCGCTTCTCCCATTTTTATTTTGGAAAAAGGAAAGGCATTTAAAACGGCCAGCCTGGAGCGGGTTGAAAAAAGTAGCCAGTATATCCTTCCTCATTTTGGTGTAGCCTCCAGCAACAATCACTACGAGATCGAATGTTATGTTCGGCCCGATGCTGTTGCCCACAGCCTTACCGATAACGAAGTTCAGTCGCCTCTTCTTTTCCTGTACAATCACCAACTCTATCTCTGGGACAACACCGAAGCCATTGAAACGGTTGAAAGTTTTTTGCCCGAGGGTGTGATGACGATCAAAAAGCAGGACTGGCCGCAAACACTCAGCAAACAGGTGATGCCGCTGACGCGTGACTACAAAGTGGATTTTGACCGTAGTCTGGTATCGGAAGTGAAAGATGGAGAACCTGAAGTAAAATTATTTCTCCACGAAAAAGGTGAATACCTTGTATTCCAACCCATATTCACTTACAAGGGCTATGATACCAAAGCCAAGGACAAGGATGAACTCATAATTCCTAATGGCGACAAGGTGATCGTTGTTCACCGCAATCGCGAAGCAGAATCAGGTTTCATTGAAAAGCTCCGCACCCTCCACTCCAATTTTATTTCCTTTGATGACGGAGCTGCATTGGCACTTAAAGGAGCAGAGGTTTTGCGCAACAACTGGTTCTTTCTTTTTGTTGATGCCATGAATGAGGCAAAGACTCCGGTGTATGGATTTGAATCGCTCAAAAATTTCCGTTTCAATACAGCCAAACCTACAACGCATATTTACATCAGCAGTCATACCGACTGGTTCGACGCAAGGGTGGACATTTTGTTTGGCGACCAGAAGGTGAGTGTGTCGGAAGTAAAAAAAGCATTGGCCAACAAACAACAGTTTGTCCAGTTAAATGATGGTACCCTCGGAATTTTGCCGGAAGAGTGGCTGAAAAAATATTCACTGCTGTTTCGCGTAGGTGAAGGAAGGGCGGACAAGTTGAAGCTGTCCCGTTATCATTTGAGTGTGATCGATGAATTGTATGAAAACAGGAATGCTGAAGAACTCACCATACAGCTGGAAGAAAAATATGGTCGTATCCGTGAGTTTGACAAGATCACTGAGATCGCGGCTCCTGAGAATCTTCAAAACATTTTACGTCCCTACCAGGTTGCAGGTTTTCAATGGCTCAACTATCTGCACGAAGTGAGCTGGGGTGGAATTCTTGCCGATGACATGGGTCTTGGTAAAACCGTGCAGGCACTTTCCTTTCTTCAACATTATTATGAAAAATACGATGGCTCGTTGAAGGCATTGGTTGTTTGTCCCACTACTTTGATTTATAACTGGGAAAACGAGATCAAAAAGTTCACGCCTTCACTGGAATATTATATTCATCACGGTTCCATGCGCAGCCGTAGTGTGGAAGAATTGAACAAACATCATGTGATCATCACTACCTACGGCACACTGCGCAGCGATATCAAGGTCTTTGTTCAAATGGCGCTTGATTATGTGATCCTCGATGAATCTCAGGCCATCAAAAATCCTTCGAGTAAGGTTACCAAGGCAGCATCGCTGCTTCATGCAAAAAATCGTTTGTGCATGAGCGGTACTCCTTTACAGAATAATACTTTCGACATCTATGCCCAAATGAATTTCCTCAACCCTGGTATGTTGGGTTCCGTGGAATTCTTCCGTCAGGAGTTTGCCATTCCTATCGACAAGTTTGGCGAGCAGGAACAAAAGGAGCACCTGAAAAAAATCCTTTATCCTTTTATTTTAAGGAGGACCAAGGAACAGGTGGCCAAAGATCTTCCTGATAAAACAGAGACTGTTCTTTTCTGCGAGATGGAGGACGAACAGCGCAAGATCTATGATGCCTACAGAAACGATTTCAGGGCGAAGATCATGGGAACAATCGAGGAGCAGGGTATCCAAAAATCGCAGCTTACTATTCTGCAGGGATTGATGAAGCTTCGCCAGATCTGTGATTCTCCTGCTATATTGAATGAACAGGAACAGTTTCCCAATCATTCCATCAAGCTCGAAGAACTGTCACGTGAGATCACAGAGAATATCGGTAACCACAAGGCTCTGATCTTTTCGCAGTTCCTGGGCATGCTGGCCCTGATCCGCGAAAAACTGGAGCAATTGGACGTGAACTATGCATATTTCGATGGCAGCACTTCCGCTCCCGATCGAGAAAAAGCCATCCAGGCATTTCAGAACAATGAAGAAAAAAGGGTCTTCCTTATTTCGCTCAAAGCAGGTGGTGTGGGACTCAACCTCACTGCTGCAGATTACGTGTACATTGTTGATCCCTGGTGGAATCCTGCCGTAGAACAACAAGCTATTGACCGCACACACCGCATTGGACAAACCAAGAACATCTTCGCCTACCGCATGATCTGCAAGGACACTATTGAAGACAAGATCATGCAGCTCCAGGAAAAGAAGCGGACCCTTGCCCGCGAACTCATCTCCGACGATGCCACTTTTGTGAAGGCACTATCGAGAGAAGATGTGGAATACCTGTTTAGTTGATAGTTGGCAGTTGATGGTTGGTAGTTGGATATGAAGTGATATTATCTGCTCAGCAAGACCCCACTGCCAGTTCTTTAAATGCACTACCAACCATCAACTATCAGCCACCAACTATTTCTTAACCTTAATTAACCGGTTTTCACCTTCCATCCGAATAACTTCGTAGTCCATTACAAGCTTATGAAGAAGATCTGCTTCGCAGTGCTGGCAGTTTTGAGCTTCGCCATTCATGCTGGTGCACAGAAGGTAAACGGCACTGTCAAAGGAATTTTGTACGACTCCGTTTCTTCTGCTCCATTGGCTGACGCTACCATATCATTGGTTCGCGCACAGGATTCTTCCCTCATCTCTTTTACGGTAACTGCCCACAATGGAAATTTTGAAATTAAGAATATTGAAGCAGGCAGCTATATCCTCATCAGCTCGTTCCAGGGACTGCAAACAAAGAACATCCGATTTGTGATCAATGCTCAGAAAAACCTGGTGGACCTGGGCATCGTAAAGATGGACAGGTTTTATAAGCCCATGGACGAAGTAATAGTAAAGGATGAACCGCCGATCAAGGTGAATGGTGATACGCTGGCATTCAGGGCCGATGCTTTTAAAACAAAACCCAATGCTACGGTAGAAGACCTGCTGAAAAAACTTCCTGGCATGCAGGTGGACCGTGATGGAACCGTGAAGGCCCAGGGTGAGACGGTACAAAAAGTATATGTGGATGGAAAGGAATTTTTTGGAAGCGATCCAAAAATGGCTACCAAAAACCTCACTGCCGACATGATTGACCAGGTAGAAGTGTTTGATGATATGAGCGAGCAGGCCAAGTTCAATAAGATTGATGATGGAAGCCGTACGAAAGCCATCAACCTGAAACTGAAAAAAGAAAAACGAAAAGGAATTTTTGGAAAAGCCAATGCCGGATACGGAACGAACGACCGCTATGATGCAGGCGTGAACGCCAACTTCTTTAAGGGTGCCACCCAGACTTCGGTGATCGCCAAAAGCAACAACATCAATAATATCGGGTTCACTGTAAACGATATGCTTGGAATGTTTGGTGGCGGTGGTGGAAACTTTGGCGGCGGTGGAATGAATGTGGTGAAAATGGGCGGAGGAAATTTTGGAAATTCTACAGGGGGTTTGAATCTTGGTTCCACCGGTAGTGGCCTCACCAACACATCACAGCTTGGCTTCAATTACCGCGACACCTGGAGTAAATCATTTGATGTCAACGGAAGTTATTTCTTTAATCATACACTAACGAGGAACAACAGCAGAACGCTACGACAAACCTTTGCCAGCGACACCACATTTATCAATGACCAGCAAAAAGTTTCCGTGGGTGAAAACGATAATCACCGGGTGAACATGAATATCATTTACCGTTTGGATTCCATGAACTCTTTTGTGTACACACCCGGCCTCAGCATACAAAAAAGCCAGAACAATTCAATTGATACAATTTCCTATGAGGCTGCAAAAGGCGACTTCAAAAAACAGTTGAATCAGAGCCGATCCATCAATGACAACAGCGGCAATGGTGTAAACTGGAACAATAATTTATTATGGAGAAAAAAATTCAGGCGGGTAGGCAGGACCCTTTCGGTTAATTTTTCCAACACATTCAATAATTCGGACAGGGTGAGTTACAACACTACGGCGGCCATTTTAAATCCAAAAAACATTCACACAACCACTGATGGTGAAACCAGAAATTATGGGCTCAGTTTTTCCTACACCGAGCCACTGTCGCTGAACAAGATCCTCGAATTCAATTACAGCTATAACCGGAACATCAGTGAGTCAGACCGGCGCACATTAAGATATAATTCTGCCACCGGCGAATATGATATTGTTGATGATGCACAAACCAATCACTTCCAAAACCTCAATGAAAGCAATCGCGCCGGAACCAATTTCCGTGTGGTGCAGAAAAAATATAATTACCAGTTGGGAGTGAGTGTGCAAAGGACTTTGCTGGAAAGCAATAACCTCACAAAATCGGACCTGGAGTCGCAGACATTTTTGAATTTTTTCCCGACCGCTTCATTCAATTACCAGTTTGCCCGGAGTAAAGGCCTGCGGTTCAACTATCGGGGCAGTACGCGTCAGCCTAGCATCTCGCAGTTGCAGGAAGTAGTGGACATCACCAATGCTCCTTATTACTACAAAGGAAATGCTTCTTTGAAGCAGGAGTTCAGCAACAATATTCTCCTGAGCTATAATTTTTTCAATATGGTGAAGTTCAGGAATTTCTTTGCTTTTCTCACCTTCAACAATACCTATAACAAGATTGCAAATTCAATTACAATAAATCCGGATGGAACCCAGCTCACTGTTCCGGTAAACCTCAATGGAGCCTATGCCGCGAGTGCCAACATCAATATGGGCCTGCCCATTCAAAAAATGAAAGGAGGAAATTTCAACACCACTACGCGCATCAGCCTCAATCGTGATCCAAGCCTGTTGAACAACATCATGAATTTCACCCATAACCTCACCATCGGAGAAGATCTTCGGCTGAATTATAATTACAAGGAAAAACTGGATATGGGCATTACGGCCAGCATCGATTATACCTATGCGCATTACAACAACACCAGTCTGACACCCAACCAGTCTTACTTCACACACAGTTATACAGCGGACCTGACATACACCTTTCCACATGGATTTATCCTGGCAACTGATTTCGATTATACTTTCAACACCGGAAGGACCGATGGATTCAATCGCAATTATGCCATCTGGAACGGAAGTTTTGCCCGGCAATTATTCAAGAATAAAAGAGGAGAGATCAAGGCTTCTGTATTCGATATTTTAGATCAGAACACAAGTGTGACCAGGTATGTGGGTAATGGATATATAGAAGACGTGGAGAACAGCACCTTGCAAAGGTTCTTCATGCTCACATTCACCTATCATATCAACAGAATGGGAGGAAAACCAATGAATGGAATGATGCAGCGGGAAGGTGGAGGAGGTAGAGGAATGAGAAGGATGCAATAAAAAAATCCTCCCGGAACCGGGAGGATTTTTTTTATTTGAGTATTCGTTTCTTAGTCGTTGGATAGCTATTGGCAACCGTAGTGGAACCAAAAATAAGCACCCCTAAAATCGACCTCGTAAAACGCCACAGGTTGAAAGAAGGGCGATAGTAATCTCGGTAAATTTCAACCTCACGGTGGGCATGCGTAATGTTTCTGTTTTTCATACTGGATGGTTTAGAATTTGTGGAAAAATAGTGTAGAAAATTAATAAATCTTTCTTACAAAACGAAACTTTTTCTATTTTGGCGACCAATTCCTGTTAAAAAATCCTTTTGCTATGAAATTTTCCCGGAACGGACTGACTGTCATTGCCTTTTTATTGGCCTTTTCATCTTCCCAAGCCCAAATAAAGCTTCCTTTTACCGATAATGACCTGCGCAACAACCTTCAAAAAGTACTAGCCGACTATCCCCACCAGTTTTCTTCCCTGATCAGCGACACGCTGATGGATAATGTCCAGACCATAGAATTCGCTTCCCATCTGCATTTCGCAGGAGCCCTTGATAACTCCATTACCCAGTACAAATCGTCCAAACCTATTTACAGCTGGAAAGCCATCCTGCTTTCATCCGAAGAATTTGAAGAAGCAGCCAGTAAGTATCGTTGGCTTTTCAATCAGCTTAAAGTCATGACCGTTACCCTCGACGGTGGCTATTCATTCACATTCAGTGGCGACTACGATGAAGCCGATGAGAGCAGAAAATTCAGCAGCAGCATTTTATCGCTCACTCCCGGAGCACTCGGTATGCCCCGTCTCAAAGTGGAAGCATCCCTGCAATTCGAATTTCCGGAATGGAAAGTAAGCCTGCTCGTTTACGAAAAAGAAAGAGAAGACAGCGAGCGTGGAAATATTCATGAAAGTGAAAGATAAGCCGGAGGGAAAGTTGGTAGTTGGTAGTTAATAGTTGGTAGGAGAGAGATAAATCGTAGAGAATTTTTTTGTGGCGCAAAGGTCTAAAAGGAAACAGGTTCAATTAAATACACAACTGAAAAATCATCGTTGCGAAAAAGACGTCCTTGCGGTAAATTCCTGGCGCCTTTTAAGCCATTGTGCTGGATGTCAAACATTTCTCTGCGAAAACCGCTGCGTTCTCCTTTCTTCTCCGTTATTCTCTCTCTAATTCTGTATCCGGATATTCATTCCCGCTGGAGAATTCTTTCTCATTTCCTCCATGATCTTTTCTCTTTCTGCAGTAAATTCATCAGCCGTCACCTTTTTGCCATCCTTGGGTTCTTTGATTTTTTTTGCATTGACAGAAGGCGAGATCTCTAGCGCATGATACACAGTTTGACCATTGGCAATATCCAATTCGAGAATAAGACCAGGTAACTGGCCGGAAAATTCTGGTCCTGCAGAAACGGGAATATCAGTAGTGAACCAGGCTACAACAGCCGATGTGTCCTGGATGGGCGTTCGTTTCATTTCCCCGTTCTCCATGGTCATCATCGTACGGGTGCTGACTCTTTGTGTAGTTGCTTTTCGGGCGAGGTGATTCAATATGGTTTTTGTTTCATCAGTGAGTTTCCATTGTTGTTTGCGAATTGTATCTGTGACCACGAAAGATCTGTCCATGATCTCTCTCTGGTCCACTCTGGTTCCCTTGTCCAGGTCAAAGAAAGAAATATCGCCTGGTCCGCCGAAGCGAAACACCATGCCTCCTCCGGCAAAACTGTTTCCATCACCTTCGTTGGTCGCATTGGGAATGTACTGCCAGAGCACATGATTGCCGGAAAATAGCAACTCGTACTGGTCGGTTCTTGACTTGGGTATTTGGTTGGCAAGGGAAGGGTCCAGGATGAACATGCGGGCGGGTAGCTGAAAAACCCGTTCGTACACTACACGTCCCTCCTTCGTTTGGGCAAATGAAAACAGGGAACAAAAAGCAAAGCATAAAGCCAGGATCTTTTTCATCTCGCAAGCATTTTAACAAATCTAAACGAATTATTTCGTAGGCATTGTTAATGGCCGTAGGAACTAAGTTAATAATGGTTAAAGCAAGTAGGAGCGGCAGCTGAATCAATTAATTTTGTCTGAATGCACTCTCTCAGAAATATTAAAGCCCTTCCGGTTCTGATGGCCATCACCATCCTGGCCATTGCTGCCTTTCAGTACTACTGGCTGGACAAAGCTTATGAACGTGAGGAACGCTCACTGGAAAGGCAAACCAATATTTTGTTCCGGGAGACTGTTGGTTCACTTCAAGCCAGCAAACTGAAACTGGACAAGATCACTGACACATCAAAAGCTTCTGGCTCGGTTGTTTATCACGAAGGTCCGGGGCGACAGATCAGGGTGAGCGATCAGAAGATGGTTTCCATGATCAATATGATGATGAAAAAGATGAAGGATTCCAGTAAGGGAATCATCACCTTCAGCAAGGGTCAAAGAAATGACTCGGTTCATATGTTCAACAAAGGATTCCCGAGGAGAGACCGGCTGATGCAATTTCTTTTTGATGTGGATTCACTTCAGGATTCCATCCGGATTAAAGAGCTCCAGATAGCTTATACGAAGCGTCTTGATGAACAAAACCTCGACATCCCTTTTACCATATCGCGTGTGCCTACCCGTGAAACCAATGAACCTGTATTCAATGAAGTGACGCTTGGCTTTTACAATCCCATCACTTATCATCTCGAGTTAGGCAATACCACCGGTTTTCTTTTGAAAAGGATCCGCATCCCGATATTGTTTTCTGTTTTTCTTGTTGCTTTCTCGGTTCTCTCCTTTTCTCTTGTATACCGCAACCTGCTTCGACAAAGAAGACTCTCCGATATCAAGAACGAATTTATCAGCAACATCACCCATGAATTAAAAACACCGATTGCCACAGTGAGTGTAGCCATAGAAGCCCTTCGTAGCTTTAATGCCAACCTCGATCCTCAGAAGACAAAAGAGTATCTCGATATTTCTGCCAATGAATTGCAGCGGCTCTCGTTGCTGGTCGACAAGGTGCTAAAGCTTTCGATGTTCGAGAAAAAAGAGATCGAACTCAAATACGAGTTGCTGGATATGAGAGAAATTGTTCGTGAAGTAACTTCATCCATGCGACTTCAATTTGAAAAGCACCACGCAGAAGTCAATGTAAATGCAGATGGAGACACAAGGCTGGAAGGCGATCATCTGCACCTGGTGAGTGTGGTGTTTAACCTGCTTGACAATGCACTGAAGTATAGTTCGGACAGGCCGAAGATAAAAATTGACATTTCCGGATCCGACCAGAAACTGCAATTGGTCATTTCAGATTCGGGCATTGGCATTCCAGCAGAATATCAGAACCGGGTATTTGAAAAATTTTTCCGTGTGCCCACCGGAAACCTGCACAATGCCAAAGGCTATGGACTTGGATTGAGCTATGTTGCCCATGTCATTAACCGCCACAAGGGAACCATCAGGGTGGAATCGAGCCAGGGAAGTGGAAGCAAATTCATTATCCAGTTGCCCCGGTACAAGAACGAAGCCTGAATAAAAGATGAAGTTATCTGCCAGTTTCACTTTAAAAAATGATGAATGAAAAAAATCAAGGTCCTGTATGTGGAGGATGAAATTTTCCTTGCCAAGATCGTTAGTGAAACCTTGCAGGTTCGCGGATATGATGTGGTTCTGGAAAGCGATGGCGCCCGCGCATCCGAACAATTTGCCAAAGAAAAGCCCGATGTCTGTGTGCTCGACATCATGCTTCCCAACAAGGATGGATTTGCCATTGCCGACGAGATCCGTGAAAAAGACAGCCAGGTTCCGATTATTTTTCTCAGTGCAAAATCACAGACCAGCGATGTGGTGAATGGATTCAGGCTGGGCGCGAACGATTACATCCGCAAGCCATTCAGTATCGAAGAGTTGTTGGTTCGAATTGAGAACGTACTAAAAAATAAAAGCACCCCTCCGGAAAACCAGGAAGATCTGGCCATTGGCGGTTACCAGTTCAATACCAGGAGGCAAACACTCACTCACGCCAGTGAACAAAGAAAACTTTCTTACCGCGAAAGCGAGCTCCTGAAACTTTTGTATGAAAACCGCGACAAGATTGTGGAGCGAAGCGAAATTCTTACGCTTTTATGGGGCAGCGATTCTTTTTTCAACAGCCGCAACCTTGACGTCTATATCACCAAGCTTCGCGGATACCTGAAACTCGATCCTTCCATCGAAATCATCACCATCAAGGGAATTGGATACCGGTTCGTGATGGCGTGAAGTGGTGAATGGTGAATGGTCAATGGTCAATGGTGAAAAGCCAGCAGCCAGCAGCTCTCCTTCTCTCAGCTCGCAGCTTTGCTTTAATTTACAGTATGCAAAAAATCTTTTGCGCTTCCGAAATATTTACGGGTCAGGAATGGATCAGGGATCATGCCGTGGTGACAGAAAATGGAAGGATTGAAAAGATTATTCCGGTTGAGAAAGGTTTGAAGATTACAGAAAACTTTCAGGGGTTCATGATGGCTCCAGCATTGATTGATGTGCAGGTGTATGGCGCTGCAGGAAAATTATTCGCAGTGTATCCTGAAGCCGCAACCCTGAGACTCATGGAAGAGGAATTCAAAAAAAATGGAACGGCTTTATTCCTTCCCACCGTTGCCACCAACACCATTGATGTTTTTAAAAAATGCATTGATGCAATAAAAGAATATCATATTCAGGGAGGAAGGGCAATCCCTGGAATTCACCTGGAAGGTCCCTGGATCAACCAGGAAAAAAAAGGAGCACATAAAAGCGAGTGGATCCATGCGCCTACAAAGCAAGAAGCAAGAGATTTGCTGGAATATGGAAAGGGTGCGATCAAAATGATCACGCTTGCGCCGGAAGTTTGCAGTGCCGAAGTACTTGAACTCATTTCTTCCTACCCGGTTCTGATATCAGCAGGACATAGTTCTGTTCCATGCCATCAGGCTATGGAAGCTTTTGAAAAAGGGGTGACCACAGTTACGCATCTGTACAATGCCATGAGTCCACTGCATCACCGTGAGCCCGGACTGGTTGGAGCAGCTTTGCTTCATAAAAAGGTGATGTCGGGCATTATTCCGGATGGACGCCATGTTGATTTTGCTGCGGTGCGCATTGCAAAAGACCTGATGGGCCCAAGGCTGTTTGCCATCACCGATGCGGTTACGGAAACAACATCCGGTCCTTATCAGCATTATCTCGCCGGCGACAAATATGAATGCAATGGAATTTTGAGTGGCTCTGCCCTGAGTATGCACAAGGCCCTCCTCAACCTGATTCATCATGTTGGCCTTGATCGAAGCGAAGCCCTGCGCATGTGCAGTCTTTATCCTGCAAGGGCATTGATGATGGATGACAGACATGGCAAGATTGCTCCGGGCTACGCGGCACAGTTCCTCGTGATCGATGCTCAGTACAAGATCGTAAAGACGATTATTTAACTACGGGCTTCAGTGAGAACTGTTCTTTTTTTCTGCGTGCATATTGAATGAACCACATGATGGTGAATGTGGGTATGAAATCTATGCCGGGAATGAGTTCTTCAATAAATGAAAATATACCGCCGAAAAAACCTTTTCTGAAGCCAAACATGCGCCAGAAAATGAATGCGGAGACGGGGGCCCAAACAATCTCTCCTACTACGGGGATGAGGATTACCGCACTGCCTATAAAATCCATTACCAGGCAGGAAAACAGGGAAGGCAGGGGCTTGTATTCAACCGGATAATACCTCGTTGTTTTTTTGAACAATAATCTTTTCACTTTGATGGAGCTGCCGTTTTAAAAGCAACAGTATTAAGGACGAAAAGCCCTGCCAGATCGTTGTATGGCATGCTTCTTTAAGAAAATCTTAGCGTGAAGAAGCGGATCCATATTGGAACATCTGGCTGGAGCTATAAACACTGGAGAGGTCTGTACTATCCGGAAAAACTTGCTGCTTCCAAATGGCTGCAATTTTATGCGCAGGATTTTAGTGTCACAGAGATCAACCGGAGTTTCTACCGCTTGCCTTCACCAGAAACCATAGAGACATGGATGCACACAGTGCCCAAAAATTTTTTGTTCTGTCCCAAGATGAGCCGCTTTCTTTCGCACATGAAAAAGCTCAACGATCCTGAAGAACCGCTCCACCGGTTTTTCACCCTGTTTCGGCCCATGAAAAAAATGATGGGTCCCGTGTTGGTGCAGCTTCCAGAAATGCTCCGCTTTCGCTATGAACTGGCTGAGAATTTTTACAAGATGGCAAAGACTCAGTACCCGGAATTTCCAATGGTGATGGAGGTGCGCCATCCAAGTTGGCTGGAGCAGGATAGCTTTACGCTGATGACCCGCTTCAATGTGGGATTTGTGATTTCACAATCAGGTGAAGAATTTCCGTATTCAGAAATGGTGACTGCAAAAAATATTTATGTGCGGTTTCATGGTCCGGAAGAATTGTATGCTTCTTCATATCCGGATAAAATACTGAAAGAGTTTGCACGCAAGTTCAGGAAATGGGTAAAGCAAGGGCATGAAGTATGGGCCTTCTTCAACAATGATATTCACGGCTATGCTACGGGAGATGCCAAAAGGTTGATGGCAATGGTAGAAAATTAAAGAGCAACGACCAAGATCGTTGCTCTTTACTGTGTTTTCAAAGGTCATCATCTTCTTCGTCGTCTTCATCAATGTCGTCGTCTGAATCAATTACCAGATCGTCTTCGTCAACATCATCTTCATCAAATTCATCCTCCAGTTCCACGTCAAATTCTTCTTCGTCACCAGCTGCTGTTTCATCGCCTAAAATCAGATCGTCTTCATCTTCATCCTCGTCTTCATCGTCGGGATCGAGATTTCCATTCACAGGGCGGGTATTGGGACTGATAGAAAAGGGTCTTTCTATAAACAGGTCTTCATGATTCCGGACAGGCGAATCTGAATTTGCAAATTGTTCATCATCCATGCTTACACCTTCTGACTTTCTTTCATCAATAGTCTCGCTTTGCATTTGCGCCTTTATACAATTATATTAAAAAATGTATGCCAAAAAATCTCTCAAGTTCAAAAACTACAATTTCAGCCCTTTATACATGCCGATAAAATAACGGTCTTATCTGGTTGAGGATTTTTTTGCCAGCAGAAGATCGCTGTAAGACTCTGCCATGTAATGCTCCTGCTTCAGCTGAAACAATGCTTCGTAGTAGCTGCATTGTTGGATGAGCTTCTCCATTCCCATGTTTCCATCAATGTCGATTGCTTCTACTTCAATGAATGATCCCAACCCTTTCACTTCGTCAAAATGGAATTTTACATTGTCTATGAAATAGATCTTTCTTTTTTTGTCGACCACTACTTTTACACCCAGTGCATGTTCCAGAATTTTTTTCAAAGCAGCATCAGGATGGTGCTGGTACAGGATCACATCTGATTGTTTGGGACCCGCCGTATTGCTTCGTTCATAATGGATCAATGCATGTTCGATATTTCCTTCTCTTAATTTCAGACGGCCATGCGGAACATAAAAATAAGTATCGATCTGGTGATCGGTTCCGGCGAAACGCGGATGGAGAGGAAGCAAGATCGCTTCTTTTTCGCTCACATCATCACATCTTGCCTTGAATTCATAATTGATGTGCATGGGTTTTTGTGCAAAGAAAAGATTCAATGGCATAATTTTTTGAGATTCATTCAGGCCAGCGAATGATCAAGCTATCGTTGGCCGCTACTATTCCGAATTATCCTGTGAAGCAAAAGTTTTAAAAGCTCCGGCCCTTTTTATTCATCGCATTAACCGCATAAACCATGGAAGATCTTTTTTCAACCAATCTGGCGGTAAACAATCAGAACATCAACTACCGCGTCATTTTCGATCAGGAGAAATATGTTTTTCTTTCCGAGGCCAATCAAAAAGAATTCGGCTCCTTTTCTTTTCGACGGGAGCACGACCGTTGGACGGACCAGGAGCTGCTTCCCCCTGAATTAAAAAAACAGGCAGTTGAAGCGCTCGATAAATACCTGATGAAGCAACATTGAAGAATTCGGAGTTCGGAGTTCCGAGTCGGGAGTTCGAAAGATGTTTATGAATTCAATTGTTTCCTATTGTAGTTGGGAAAAATTTATTCTTCAAAGAACGGACGGCAAAGAACGCAAAGAGATACGCGGGGAACGCAGCAAAAACAAGTAAGGTTGGATAGTAAGAGCCTTGCGGCCCCCTGCGCTCTCTGCGTTTAATATCCCAAACTTTAAAGAGTCGAACCAAAACTATTAAGGACCACCTCTAAAGAACAAGAAACCAGAAACCTCAATAATTCACCACCTGTTCCTCGATCATCTCGGGAATCTTTCTCCATTCGTATTGCTGGTTGCGCAGTTGTGGCTCAAATCCGGCCTCGCGGATCGCATCCTGAATGGTGCGGTAAGTAAAGCGATGAGGTGCGCCGGCGGCACTTACTACATTCTCTTCGATCATGATGGAACCAAAATCGTTGGCACCCGCATGCAGGCAAAGCTCCGCCGTTTGTTTGCCCACCGTCAACCAGGAGGCCTGGATGTTTTTGATATTGGGAAGCATGATCCTGCTTATGGCAATCATACGGATGTATTCTTCCGGGGTGGTCAGATTATGAACTCCGCGAATGCGCGTCAGCAGTGTATCCACATCCTGGAAGGTCCAGGGAATGAAAGCAAGAAATCCTTTGGCGCTTTCCGGTTTGCGGGACTGCACTTCACGGATCTTGACCAAATGCTCAAACCTTTCGCGAATGGTTTCCACGTGTCCAAACATCATGGTAGCTGAAGTAGTGATATCAAGCTTGTGTGCTTCATGCATGATGTCGAGCCATTCATCCGCTCCGCATTTTCCTTTGGATATGAGTCTTCGAACCCGGTCAACCAGGATTTCTGCTCCCGCACCCGGAAGGGAGTCCATACCTGCTTCCTTGAGGGCCATGAGCACTTCGCGGTGGGTCTTTTTTCCCAGCTTGGTGATGTGTGCTACTTCCGGAGGCCCGAGTGCATGAAGCTTGATATTGGGGAATTCCTGCTTGATCTGCCGAAAGATATTGGTATAAAAATCAAGTCCGAGTTCAGGATGGTGTCCACCTTGCAACAAAAGCTGGTCGCCTCCATACCGGATCGTTTCGGTGATTTTTTTCCGATACGTAGGCATGTCGGTAATATAAGCGTCGGGATGGCCCGGGATCCGGTAAAAATTGCAGAACTTACAATTGGCTATACAGACATTGGTGGTATTGACATTGCGGTCTATTTGCCAGGTAACCTTACCGTGAGGAACCTGTTTTTTCCGCAGCTCATTGGCAACATACATCAGTTCTGATAGAGGGGAATGTTCAAAAAGTTCCATCCCTTCTTCAATAGACAGGAAGCCGAAGTCCAGGGCTTTATCATACAGATCGGTAAGGCGCATAGCGGCGCAATTTACGAAGGAACGGCCGCATAATGGATAAACGGCTTGCTTCCTCTTGATGCTTACCATAATTTTAATACAGCAACCGGGCAAATATTCCACTTATGAAACGACTGCTTTGCTTTTATCTTTTTTTTGTCTCCTTTTCCGCAATGGCTCAGGAGGAATTTATTGAACCCTCCAAGTTTCTGACCAAATTTTATTTTCGTCAGCTCACCGGAGGCGTAATCATTCTTGAAGCGAAATTTGACAACCATTCGGATACACTCAACTTCATTTTTGATACGGGAAGCGGAGGAATATCTCTGGATTCAACCACTGCTGAATATTTTCAGCTAAAGGGAACGCCTTCCACCCGCACCATCCGCGGTATTGCTGGTATTCGCATGGTGAGCTTTCTGAACAATCACCAGCTTCATCTTCCCGGGCTCACCATCGACAGCCTCAATTTCCACATCAATGATTATTCGATACTCAACGAAGTATATGGCGAAAGGATCGACGGCATCATCGGGTACTCGGTGCTGAGCCGATATATCGTGAAGATCGACTACGATAGTTCGAAAATGGAATTCTGGACGCGGGGTAGCCTGAAATATCCAAGAGGCGGTTATCTATTCCGTCCGCTGATCAACACCATTCCAGTGCAAAATGCAAGAGTGAAAGACGAGAAAGCGATCAATGCCCGGTTTTTATATGATATGGGCGCCGGACTGAATATGATGCTATCTACCGACTTTTTGAGAGACAGTGCCCTGTTGAGCAAAAAAAGAAAACTATTTACAAAGGAGGCAGAGGGATTGGGTGGGAAAATAGACATGCACATGACCGTTATAAAAGAAGTGAAGCTGGGTCCTTATCGCTTCCGCAATGTGCCCATTTATGTTTTTGATGATACTTACAATATCACCTCCTATCCCTATCTCGGAGGACTGATTGGCAATGATCTTCTTCGCCGTTTCAATATCATTCTCAATTATGATCACCGCGATATTTACCTGGTGCCCAACAGTCATTTCAGTGAATCTTTTGACTATGCCTACAGTGGACTTGAGTTGTATTATGAAGAGGGTAAGATTGTAGTGGGCGATGTAGCCAAGGGTTCTCCTGCCGAAGCCGCAGGCCTCCAGGAGGGGGATATTGTGGTTTCTGTAAATAGAAATTTCAACCAGAACCTTCAGCAATACAAAGCTGCAATTCAAAATTTGGGCGATAAACTGAAGATCATCGTTCAGCGCGATGGGCAATTGAAAGAATTTGAATTTAAAGTGAAAAGCATTTTGTGATAGAGAAAAGAAAGCTGCTGGCTGAGAGCTATTGGCTGTTGGCTTTTCAGTGTAGTAGCCTTCGGCGACAGCATTGTTGTTATAGTTATACAGGCAGTTAGCAAAATGTAGTGCGGGCATATTGCTTACGCCGAAGGCTACTACATTGAAAAGCTAGCAGCTAACAGCTCTCAGCCAACAGCTTCCTCTCTCTTTTCCTTATTTTTACAAACTTTTATTGGAAAATATCTGAATTCAAAAAATAATTATCGTGGTCAATTTTGAACGCTTTACACTATCCAATGGCCTGAGAGTGATCGTACACCGCGACACCTCTACGCCCATGGCCGTGGTGAATGTGATGTACGATGTGGGTGCCCGTGATGAAGATCCTTCGCGTACCGGTTTTGCTCACCTCTTTGAACATCTGATGTTCGGAGGCTCCATCAATATTCCGGTCTATGATGAACCTCTTCAAATGGCAGGCGGTGAAAACAACGCCTATACCACCAACGATCTCACCAATTATCATATTCAACTTCCGGCAGAAAACCTGGAAACTGCATTCTGGCTCGAAAGCGACCGCATGCTTTCACTCGCCTTTACCGACAACAGTCTGGAAGTACAACGCAAAGTGGTTTGCGAGGAATTCAAGGAACACTACCTCAACAAACCTTATGGCGACGTATGGCTCCGCCTCCGTGAACTTTCTTACCAGGTTCATCCCTATCGTTGGATGACCATCGGCAAAGAGCTTTCTCATATTGAAAATGCTTCCCTGCAGGATGTAAAAAATTTCTTTTTCAAGCACTACCGTCCTGTCAATGCAATACTTGTTGTAGCTGGAAACGTAACGGTAGAACAGGTGCGCACACTGGCTGAAAAATGGTTTGGTCCTATTGAATCAGGCGAGAAATATGTGCGCCAGATTCCATCGGAGCCAAAACAGTCAGCTCCGCGCAAATTGGAAATGCGTGCCGATGTTCCCCTCGATGCTTTGTACAAATGCTGGCATATGTATCCACGAATGGACCACCGTTATTACGTATCGGACCTGATCACTGAAGTGTTGAGTGGCGGCGGTTCTTCCAGGTTATTCCAGTCGCTGGTGAAGGAGCAAAAACTTTTCAGCAATATCGAGTGTTATCATTTCGGTACTCTTGATGCAGGACTCCTGGCCATCGAAGGAAAATTGGTGAAGGGTGTGAAAATGGAAGACGCAGAATCAGCGATTGACCGTGAACTGCAAAAACTGAAAACTGAAAAAATTGGCGAGCACGAATTGCAGAAAGTAAAAAATAAAACGGAAAGCATGATTGCTTTCGAGGACATGAGTGTGATGAACCGCGCCAACAGCCTTGCGTTTTACGAATTGCTCGGAGACGCGCAACTCATGAATTCAGAACTGGACCGCTACAACAAAGTAACCGTAGATGAAGTACAGCAATTGAGCAAGGAGATATTCAGAGAGGAAAACAGCAATACGCTTTGGTATTTATCTAAGAATTAAAAATGGAAACCATTACAGAGAAACTGAACAGAAAGCAGCCACCGAAAATAAAAGACGCCGTTGAGCTGGATTTGAAACTAAAGCATTATGAGAAGCATGTGCTCAATAACGGCGTTGAAGTGTATGCAGTGGATGCGGGAGCTGAGGAAGTGTTGCAGATAGAATGGGTCTTTTATTCGGGCAACTGGTTTGAAGACAGGAACCTGATTGCAGCCAGCGCCAATTTTTTGCTGAAGAATGGAACCAGTACAAAAAATGCTTTTCAGATCAACGACCATTTCGAATATTACGGGGCATACGTAAACCGCAATTGTTATAACGAAACGGCTACTGTGTCCATGCACTGCATGGCCAGGCACCTGGAGGCCCTGCTTCCTGTAGTACGCGACATGCTCACCGATTCTGTTTTTCCCGAAGAAGAAATCCGCATTTATAAGCAGAACATGAAGCAAAGGCTGAATGTGAATTTGAAAAAATCGGATTTCGTTGCTACCAGGTTGATCGATGTTTACCTCTATGGAGAAGAACATCCTTACGGGAGATATACGCGCTTTGAGGATTTTGATTCGCTGACGAGGGAAGAGCTGCTCCAGTTTTATAGAAACTATTACCAGAGCGGAAAATTTATTCTTTTTGTTGCCGGTAAGGTGCCGCCCAATTTATATGAACTCCTGAACAAATATTTCGGTGATCTTGTCATTCGCGAGGTGAAGGTAGACGACATTAGCTGGAAGGCTGCGGAAGAAAAAAAATATCGCGTTGTAAATGATTCGCTCGGCGTGCAGGGTGCTATTCGCATGGGCACACATTTTCCCAATCGCCATCATCCTGATTTTGTAAAGGCCCAGGTCCTGAACAATGTTTTTGGTGGATTCTTTGGCTCTCGTTTGATGAGCAATATCAGGGAAGAGAAAGGATACACTTATGGCATTTACAGTTATCTTGAAAACCATCTGCAGCAAAGCGCCTGGATCATCAGCACCGAAGCAGGAAGAGAAGTGTGTGAAGCCACCATTACGGAGGTGTATAAGGAAATGGAACTCCTGCGCAACAAACCAGTAGACGAAGAAGAATTACTGCTGGTACGCAATTACATGATGGGGTCAATACTGGGAGATCTCGACGGCCCTTTTCATATCATCAACCGCTGGAAAAATATTATTCTCAATCAGCTCGACGAAAGTTATTTCTACAAACAAATAGACACCATCAAAAAAGTAAGCGCCGAAGAGCTGCAGGAATTAGCGAATAAGTATCTGAAGCCTGAAAATTTTTATGAGCTCATTGTTGTTTGATGAAAGTTGCTAAGAAATTTTAACCGCAAGGGGCGCGGAGGATACGCAGAGAGCCGCAAGGTTCTTAGTGTGCTGCAAGCCGATTTCTTTTTCTTGCCTTCTCCGCGTCTCTTTGCGTTCTTTGCGGTTACTTTCCTCCAGAATAAAATTCTCCAACCATAAAAAGAACAGGCTGAATTCTCAAACTCTCTCCGCCTTCGAACTCCGAACTCCCGACTTCCTTCACGACCTCAGCTCCCTGACCTTTTGTCTTAGCTCCCGAAAAAATTTGTTCCGGTATTTTTCACCGGTTCCGCTGATCATGGTGGACCGGGTAAGCACATTTTGAAAATTATTGAACGCCTTATCGTTGAAGCGCTGGTCTTTGGTCATCAGGTAATGCAGCACATTATAATTGATAAAACATTGCCGGTGGCCATCCATTTCCACCAGAATGGTATTGTTTCCGAGGATCACTTCATTTACATACAAACGAAAAGGAGACTGAAATCCAAGATCTGTTGCGCCAGGCATAAACTTCAAACCCTTTTCTGCCTGGTTTTGAAAATGATCCAGCGTTTTATCCAGTGAATCAAGAACGGCTCTGAAATCCTCCTCATTATCGAACATGTCTGCATCCTTATAATATTTCAATTGAAGGATAGAGCTGTTCAAACTAACCATGTTCCATAATTCAACAGAAGGCATGCGGCAGTATTCCTGGAGCACCTGCTGCCCGATGCGGTACAAATCATCAAAAGGGAAACCAGCAAGAGAAAAAGTTTTGTTCTGGTAGTCAGGATGATTCTGAAAAGTTTTGATCCAGCAAAATGTTTTGAAAGCAGCGATCTCGGGATAGGTATAGAAATGCCAGATGGGAAGGTCCTTGCAGAAATACATCATTTCTTTCTCGCGGAAGGAATTGAAATATTTTAATTGTTGCAGAATTCCTGTGATGTAGCTTTTAAACTCCTGTTCTCCATCATTGATTCCCGCCGCATGGAATACTACAGCCTCACTTTGTATCTGCAGCACCTGGTCGAGTGAAATATGGAAATGATCGCAAAGCAATTTCAATTCGGAAAGCGTGATGGGCTTTTCTCCGCGAATGCGACGGTACACGCTGTCGTAGCTCAAATGGAGCACTGCCGCAACTTCGTCTACCAGGGAAAGGTGAACAGGAATGGCATTCTTTACTGTATTGAAAAATACCTGCTGCAGATCGGAGGACTCCATTGCTATAAGTTAGAAAGATTTTACGGGTTTTCCGTAAAAGCATAAACCCTGTCTACGGATTTCTGCCAAAAACCAATTAAAAATTCCACATGAAGCATTTTATCCTACCGGTTTCGCCTAACCGAAGTCCCAAACGAGGTTTCCGCACTGCTGCTTCATCCCAGACAGACGAATCAATTTTACTTCGCCTGCTAATCGTAGTAGGTTTGGGTTGACACAAAACCAACGGATATGAGAATCTTTATTCTGCTGCTGCTTCTGGGCTTTTCCAAAATCACCAGCGCACAAACATCGCCTGAGACAAAACAGTTCTTTCATCTGGCAATTGGAAATGCCCACACGGCTCGCCCGTTTTCAGATTTCTCTTCTCTTTTTTACCGGGACTTTCATCCACTCTTGGAGGCGGGCTGGGACGAGGTTTTGAAAAACGGAAAAAACCACCAGTTCATGGTGCAGCTAAGCCTGGGATATCTTTTTCATCGTTGGGTCCAACAAAACCTTTCACTATCTCTGAACGGGGCTTACTATCATCGCATCATAAACAACTGGAGCCTGGGCATCAAACCAGGTATCGGTTACCAGCTTTCCATCCCGCATGGAAGGGTGTATAAAATCACAGACAATGGACTTGAAGATAAGGGCCATATTCTTCGCTCTCAGTTCATCGCCAACCTGGGTTTTCAACTGGATCGAAAATTAAATGACAAGGGCACCAGCATATTCATGGAATACAATCAAAGAATACAGACACCTTTTGTCAGAGAATATGTTCCGCTCCTGCCCTACAACCAGATCCTTGTTGGTCTCAATCTTCCGGTCCATTAATCAGTTAAAAAAATTATTCATGAAACAGTTCATCACTATACTCGCCGGCATCATGTTGATAGCATCATGCAAAAAAGCGCAGATCGTTGAAACCAGTTCCATTGGCCCAGACATACCCTGGAAAGATTCAAGTGCTGTTTTTCCAAAGGACA
This sequence comes from Flavisolibacter sp., assembly GCA_045805145.1. Classification (GTDB taxonomy): domain Bacteria; phylum Bacteroidota; class Bacteroidia; order Chitinophagales; family Chitinophagaceae; genus Flavisolibacter. Next base: position 53,270 of record JBJMLU010000176.1, read on the forward strand.
AGGAACTAAAGGCCTTATTGGAAAAATATCATCAGAAAGGACTGCCCGGAATTTCACTGCTGGTAAGCGACCCCCATGGAACATGGGTGGGTTCCATTGGCAAGGCCGATCTGCAAAACAATATTGATTTTGTTCCAGGCACCATTTCCAAAACAGCCAGCATTACAAAATTTTTTATGGGTGTACTGATGTTCCGTCTCATGGAAGACTCTTTTCACACAGGACTGAGTTATTCTTCACTAAATATGCCTATCAGCAACTGGATTGGGCCCGACATCACGAGCAAATTGCCCAATGGAAACACCATTACGCTGGGACAACTGATGAAACACGAAAGCGGAATCCCCGACCTGATAGACGATGATAATTTTTATCTCGACATTCTGAATGATCCCAACAGAATATGGAACCAGGAAGACCTTTTGAAATACGTGTATCATAAAAAGCCCCTTTTTGCAGCAGGCGACACAGCGATTTATTCGAACACCAATACCATTCTGGTTACCATGGTCATGGAAGCAGCCACCCATCGCAATCATTCAGATCTACTCCATGAAAAGATCTTCCAGCCCCTTGGTCTTACCAATAGTTTTTATCAGCCACACGACCATCTTCCGAACAGCGTGGCCCAGGGATATTTTGATTTGTATAACAACAATACTATGGTGAATGTATCGAACCTGGTAACAGGTAGCGGCAATGGTTATGGAGGAATCTATTCCAATCTCTTCGACCTCCAGAAATTTATTGATGCCGTCCTCGTGAAGAAAACCTTCCTGGCACCGCAGTCGCTTTCATTGATGGAAACTTATGGCAAGACTGATGGCAGCAACCGGTATGGATACGGCATCATGAAAAAATTTATCGAGCGCGGTGCGGATGCTGGCATTGGACATTCGGGACGCGATGTAGGATACACCAGCAACCTGTTTTATTTTCCTTCGAAGAATGTGGTCCATATATTTTTTGTAAACTATGGAACTGATGGCAAAAGCAAGCTCAGAGATACTTTCTATGCTTTCCAGGAGGAGCTGCTTGATCTGACGCTGAATTAAACATAACAGAAAAATTCATTGTTCGCATGACGCGTGCGAACAATAAGAA
>JBJMLU010000177.1:0-9172 GCA_045805145.1 Flavisolibacter sp.
AGCCTTGATGGGGTCCACATCGCCAATGAGATCTGCCACGCTCACATCAGGCGTGGCCAGCTTTTCTCCATAACGCTGGCTTCGGTGCACCCATTCAATAGGAGTGTCGTCACCTTTTTCAAAAATGAGTTCCTTGGCATAACGCGAAATAGGTTTGAGCGGATCGTCGTTGATCTCACTGCCACTCACGATAGGAATGTATTCATCGAGGAGCTCCGTCATCTGGCGCGCCATGCGGGTCTTGGCCTGTCCGCGTAGTCCAAGAAAAAGAATATTGTGTTTGCTGAGAAGTGCCCGCTCCACGTCCGGTATCACGGTGTCTTCATAGCCAATGATGCCGCTGAACGTTTCCTGTTTGCACTGTAATTTCTTGATCAGGTTTTTCCTGACTTCTTCCTTGATGCCCTTTGGCTGATAGCCTGCTTCTTTCAGTTCCCTGATGGTATTGATATGTTTGATGTCCATTGCTGATCTGGTGTTGTTAATTGGTAATTCCTTGCTTTTGTTTGAATAGAACGATTGTTTCTGAGGCGAATTTACTGGATCATAGGTTGATGTACTTAGGACTCTCTGTATAGAAGGCAATCGCTGAATGGCATTGGTTAATAAACTGTCTTTCTTTTTCCACTTTCAAAATCACGGAAGATAAATGCACCCAGCCTATCCAGTGAGGCAAAATAAGCTTTACCATTATTCGTCTCTGTAAATTCCTGAACAAACCTTTGCAAATAAGGATCGGTTGCGATCATAAAAGTAGTAATGGGAATTTTCAGTTTTTTACATTGTGCTGCCAGGTTCAGACAGCGGCTGGTTACTTTTCTGTCCAGTCCGAAACTATTCTTGTAATAGCGTTTTCCAATTTTCAGGCAGGTTGGTTTTCCATCGGTTATCATGAAGATCTGCTTGTTTGGATTTTTTCTCCTGCGCAAAAGATCCATCGCCAGTTCCAGTCCCGCTACTGTATTGGTATGATAAGGTCCTACCTGCAAATAGGGAAGGTCCCTGATCTCCACAGGCCAGGCATCGTTGCCAAATACAACAATGTCCAGTGTATCTTTCGGATATTTTGTGGTGATCAATTCACTCAGTGCCATTGCCACTTTCTTTGCCGGCGTAATTCGGTCTTCGCCGTACAAGATCATGGAGTGAGAAATGTCGATCATCAGCACGGTAGAAGTTTGCGATTTGAAATCGGTTTCCCTGATCTGCAAATCATCTTCCTGCATGGTGAAGGAATCAAGGCCATGATTGATCTGGGCATTGCGGATGGATTCTGTGAAATCGATCTGCTCCAGCATGTCGCCAAACTGAAATGGCCTGCTGTCCGGACTTACTTCATCACCGAGTCCGGGTTTAAAAGTCTGATGATCCCCGGTCTTTGTTTTTTTGAGCTTGCCAAAGATTTCTTCCAGGCTTTTTTTGCGGATTCCCTGTTCGGTCTTAGGCGTTATTTTGATCTCCGTTTTTTCTTCATTCTCTGTAATGAAGCCTTTGTCTTTGAGTTCGTCAATGAAATCGCCCATCCCGTACTCCTCGTTGGTGAGCCTGTATTCCCTGTCCAGCTGATTCAACCACTGCAGCGCCTCACCTACATCACCGTTGGTATAAGTAAGCAATTGCATAAAAAGGTCGAGCAGCTGTTGGAATTTCGTCTTGCCACCCTCGTTCGGATCAAATTTGGAAAAATGAAAACCTCTCATAGCTGCTACAATCTACAATAATTCTGAATTGTTTGTTCACGCCGGATTGTTAAACAAAAATCCCGGCTGATGAGGCCGGGACGGTAAAATTTATTTTTTTCTGGAAGAGTCTGCGGAGTCAACTCTAAGTCCTGGATGCTCCGGAATAATTTGCGGAGCAGGCCCGTATTGTTTCTCCCACTCATTGAGGATCTGAAGAAAACGATTGCAGTCTTCTTCATCCTGGGTAAAACTATAATAGGATTCAGGGCGGTTGCTCTTGAGATAATCATAATAAGCTTTCTGATCGTTGAGGTCTTTTCGAAGTGCTGTCTTTAATTTGTCTGACAGCGCTTTGTCGCCGGTCTTGTATGCAGATTCCAGATAGAGCATCGAGATCTGGTTGTGCGAATTTAAACGGCTCACCATCGCATAAGGAAGCGCTTCCGGTTTGACGAGACTTTCTGAACGATTGAGAAGATTCAGGGATTCCTGCTTGCGTCCCTGTTCTGCCAGCGAACCTGCTGCAATTGCAAAGGTTTGCCTGATGGAAAGAAGATGCCTTCTGTTCTCTTCATCGAAGTACACGCCTGGAACATTGGCATTACCGGAGCGGAATTTATTTTGCAGCAGCTCATAGGTTTTGCTCAGGTCCATCTCCCTGGAGCGTTCGTTTTTCGTGGGCAACAGCTCGAAGATCAATCCTACCTGTTTTAAATAAGGACCAAATCCGGTTTCACCATAAGGAGAAGTAAAACAAATTGGCCTTCTCCAATTGGTTGCTGCCAGCACATTGAGCATCGTCAGCTGGTCGAGTGAGAAATAACTTTTATTGGGAGAAATATCCAGTTGTATTTGTGGTAAGATGGTATCGCCCGGACTCACCAGACCCGAAGATCTGATGTAACTGGTGTCCACTGGAACTGTGAGGTGTGCAGGGAAGTCAGCATGCAGATCGGCCTTGCTTTCTGCATTGAGCAAAGGACCCACTTTGTTCTTCATGAAATCATATAGTGGCTGCGTATCATTGCTGTTCGATCCCTGGTTGCGGATATACTGAAGTCCACGCACCTGGTCGGCCGACCAGATGACGTCAATGGGTGCGCTTTCATTTACTTTGTAGCGCATCTGGTTCACATACCAGTCAATTCCCAGTAAGCTTGTATTGATGATGCGAACATCGGGACGTACACCTTCTACTTCCTGTGCATACCAAAGCGGATAGGTATCATTGTCACCAAATGTAAAGAGTACCGCATTGGGCGGACAACTTTCCAGATAGTCGCGTGCAATATCGGGTGCCAGTAATTTTTTGCTCCGGTCATGATCATCCCATTCCTGTGCACCCATTACGGCTGGTGCTGCCAGACAAAGTACGGCGGCCGCAATGCCTGCTGTTCTCAGATTGAAATTTTTTCCTGCGATGGCGCGAATCACATAAACCAGAACAGCCGTAACAATCCCATACAACACCGCTGCAATGATGGCTGCGAGAATAGAATTGCCATTCATATTATTCGCATCGCTCATCAACTCTACTACCAGCGTAGTGAGTGCTCCCGCCACCACTGTATTGGTAAAAATTGTTTTGTCGTTTCTTTCTCTTGCCATGCGCACCAGACCTACTACTGCCAGTCCAATCCAGATGGCATAGGCATAGAAAGATCCTGCAAAAGCATAATCACGTTCACGCGGTTGTCCTCCGGGCTGATTCAGATAAATCACAATTGCAATGCCTGTGAAGAAGAAAAGCAGGAACGTTACTATCCAGTCGCGACGGTCCCTCATAAAATGATATACGCATCCAATGATGCCAAGAATGAAGGGAAGAAGAAAGAGTGTGTTGTGTGCTTTGTTGTTGCGAATACTCGCCGGTATTTTCGACTGATCGCCCAATCGGGCATCATCAATGACTGAAATACCGGATATCCAGTTTCCATCTCTTTTGTTTCCAAACCCCTGGAGGTCGTTTTGTCTGCCAGCGAAATTCCACATGAAGTAGCGCCAGTACATAAATCCCATCTGGTAGGTAAAGAACCAGTTGATATTGTTCAAATAAGAAGGTGCCTCCACAGCAATCGGCGTTCCAGCCTGCACTACCTGTCCGGTCATTACCTTGGGACGATAATTATCCGGTAGCTGATATGAATCCTCTTTGCGCTTCTGGTTGACGGTATAAATAATATTGTTGTCTTCGTCCACATTGCTGATCTGACAAAATTCTTTGGCCGTCATCACACCGAGGTTGAGCCATTGCATATAAAAATCGGCATGACCCTGGTCATTGCTGGCATCCCATACGCGTGGAAAAAGCTGGATGTCTCTTCCCTGGTAAACCGGTTCGCTTTCTCTTCCGGTGGCCACATAGCGGTTGTCACCTTTTACATAATTCATCTTGCCTTCATTCATCACCACGTCCCGTGTTTCCGGATCACGCTTGTATTGCGCCACGAAATGCGGACCCATGACAATCGGCTGTGAGCCGTATTGTTCCCGACCGAGGTAATAAACAAGGCTCATGGGATTGTCTACATTGTTCATGTCCAGTGCAGGATTGGCGTTGGAACGCTCCATCGTGGTGACATAGGTAGAATAACCCAGCATCATGAATCCGAAGCACCAGAGTCCAAGTCGAAGGAAGGACCAGTTATTTTTATTGGCCCATTTAATTCCCAACCAAACCAGTGTAGCAAGAACCAGGAAGAAGAAAACAAATCCCGAAAAGAAAGGAAGATGAAAATCGTTGACGAAAAGAATATCGAACCACCCTGCAATTTTTACGCTGTACTGGATCACCACTACCTGCACCAATCCGGTGATCACACATCCAAGTATAAAGGCCCATATTGCTCCACGAAGGCTGTAAGTATAGCGTTTATAATAGTATACCATCACAGCGGCGGGAATCACAAGAAGTCCGAGAAGGTGCACGCCGATGGAAAGTCCAAGTGCGAAGAACAAAAAAACGATCCAGCGGTCGGCCCTGTTGCGAAGGTTACGGTCTGTGCCTGCAGCATCATCAGCCCTTTCCCATTTGAGAATGGCCCAGAAGGCAAGTGCGGTAAAGAGTGAAGAAAGTGCATACACTTCACCTTCTACAGCGCTGAACCAGAATGAATCGGTAAACGTATAAGCCAGTCCGCCTACGAGTCCTGCACCCATGATGGTATAGGTTTGAGCACGATCGGGTTCTTCGCGGAAACCGGTCATGAGTTTGCGGGCGAAGTGCGTGATGGTCCAGAAAAGAAAAAGAATTGTGCAACCGCTGGCAAGTGCATTCATGATGTTCACGGCCTTGGCTGCTCCGAGCGGATTATCGCCAAAGAGGACGATAAAAAATCTTCCCAGCAATACAAAAAGCGGAGCGCCGGGAGGGTGGGGGAGCTGTACTTTGTAACATGCGGAAACAAATTCGCCGCAATCCCAGAAGCTTCCTCTTTGTTCTGCAGTCAGTATATAAACAAGAGAAGCAAGCGCGCACACAACCCAGCCGGAAATGTTGTTGACTTTTCTAAAATTCATACGAGGTGGTTTTGTCCCTGCCAGGCTGTGCCTCTTTGGGACAGGCAAAAATAGGGAAGCGGCTAAATTACAGGGAAAACTATCTGAAATAAAAGTTAAACCGTAAAGGATGATAGAGTTTCACGCAAACCTGCCTGCCGGTAGGCAGGGACGCAAAGGGAAGAAAGACGCTAAGGGGTTCGCTTCGCTCACAGAGGTTTTAAACGCGAAGAACGCGGAGAGCGCAAGGAGGGAGACGCAAAGGTGAGTGGGTGAAGAGGTTCGCTTTGTTCGCGGGGTTTGGGATTATTTTTTAGAGCGATCAGCTTGCGCTACATAATGTTTAGATGCTTCACAGGATTTTAAAGGTTTGTAAATTGAAGAATTTTATGAAACCAGCTGCAGTACTGCCAGCAGCTTTACTTGTGTCACTCACTTGTACTGCAGTTGTTCTGTTCAGCAGGCACTTTTCACATGAACTAACTATCCAATTAAAAAAACTATCACCATCTTCAGCAACCACCACGAAGGAGTACACTTCGAATAAAAACAAAACCCTCCGAACTAAAAAAACAATCCACAACCCCCCGTGAGCAAAGCGAATCCCTACCTTCTCTCTTTGCGTCTCACTCCTTGCGCTCTCCGCGCTCTTCGCGTTTAAAAAATCCTCTGTGAGCGAAGCGAACCCCTTAGCGTCTTCCATCCCTTTGCGTCTTGGCGTGAAACAATTAGAAGCATTAGTGCTATTCGAAGAATACTTTCACCGTTTGATAGAACAAACGGTTTTGCACCATCGTTGATACTTGTTGGCTGCTTTCATTGTATCCTTTCAGTCCGAACAGGCCAGCGGCATTGCCCTTGTTGATGGCGATCTCCATATAACCTGCACTGTTGAATAAAACAAGTTTTTCACCCTGGGGTACATCGGCATAAGAACCGCTGATGCGTTCAATGATCTCGTCGCGTTTGAAGACGATCTTGAACCGCCTTCCCTTGCGCTGCTGTTCAAACTGTTCCTGTGTGATGTTCACGATCACATTTTCAAAATTATCGATGAAGATGATCTGTCCTTCAATCCAGTCTTCACCGAGTGTGGGACGAAGCGGATTTTTTTCAATATAGCCTGTATCAGGAATGCCGATGTTCTGAACAGGTTCTCCATTCATCAGTTTTGTTACGGCTTTGGCTGCTACATCAATGCAGTAAAGTGTATTCTTGATTGCTGCTTTTTCCAGTGGAATGCCAAGCACCATTTCCGGTTTTTCCTCGAGGATCATGCCCATAAGTCCATTATCAGCGCAGATCAGGTACTGGTCGCGGTGAAAGGCAAACAGTAGTTGTTCGGGTTTTGATTCAAATAAATTTACCAGCACGATATGGTAAGTGAACTCGGGAAAATTTTTAATGGCATTGCGGCACACGTAAGCAGCCTGCGGATAATTGAATGGAGAAAGTTTGTGGGTGATATCTACGATCTGGAATTCGGGGTTGATGCGCAACAGCCTGCCCTTCACAGCTCCAACAAGATAGTCTTGCTCCCCGATATCAGATGTGAGCGTTATTAAGGGCATTCGTGGACTGGATTTTCTGACATCCATAATGCGGAATGCAAGTGGTCCGGAATATTACATTGCGCATATAACATGTCGATAAAGGATTTTGATGTGAGCCTGGATTTTATCATGGATGTCCGTAGCCGATTCTTACTTCACTAGTTTACCTTCCTTAAAATAAAACTTTCTCACGAGTTTATCAGCCCAGCCCGGAAAAAATTTATTCATGAACACGGTCTGCTTTCCGGTGAATGTCAATACCAGGGTTCTTTTTCTGTTGCGAATGGCATGAAGAATGTGCTGGGCACAGTCCTCGGCACTCATCATCTTGTTCTCGTCCATCGGACTCTCGCCCTGCTGGTCGCCACGGTTGTTGAGGGCGGCATTTCGAATATTCGAAGCCGTGAATCCGGGACAAACCCACATCACATGAACGCCTTCGCCCGCCAATTCAGTCCGGATTGATTCGAGCCAACCCTGAAGGGCAAATTTGGAAGCAGAATAGCCACTGCGTCCGGGAAGGCCGCGGTAGCCTGCAATGGAGGAAACACCTACGATGGTTCCTTTTCTTTCAATAATGGAATTGAGTGCATACTTGGTGCAATAAACCACGCCGAAGAAATTGATGTCCATTACTTTTCTGATCACGTCAATGGATGCATCCTTGAGCAGCGAGCGCATGGAGATACCGGCATTGTTGATCAGAATGTCTATGCCTCCGAATGTCTGAATGGTGGATTCAATAAAATGACGGCAATCGTTTTCATTGCTTACATCTGCCACTACGGTATGCAGTGGATAGGAAGGATATTCTGATTGCAGGTGATAGAGTTTATCGTGGTGACGGCCACAAGTGGCCACCCTGGCACCTTCTGCAAGAAGCGCGTCAACCAGGGCCCTTCCAATGCCTTCTGTTCCTCCGGTGACAACAACCACTTTATCTGAGAAAAAATTTTTCATAGCCTTTCGATGCGCAAACCTAAGAAAATAAGATAAGGTTTCACGCAAACCTGTCCCGCCAATGCCGGAGACGCAAAACGAAAGAAGACCTGGTTGGAATGGTTTCACGCAAAGACGCAAAGATTTGAAGGCGCAAAGGGATTTTTTTTAAATGTGGAGGGGATGGTTTTTTAAACGCAAAGGACGCAGGGAGCGCAAGGAGAGAGACGCAAAGAGGTGGTTGATTTTATTGTTTTGGTTCGGAGTGTAATCTTTTTAATTGTGGGCGTACTGGTTATAGCTAATTCCTTAAAGTAGGTTGATTGATTTTTGGATTCGATCGTGTAGTTCATTTGTGAGATGCCCTGCAGAAATAATTCCTATACCACCCGTGAGCGAAGCGAACACCTTTGCGTCTCTCTCCTTGCGCCCCCTGCGTCCTTTGCGTTTAAAAAACTCTCTCCTCCACATTTAAAAAACTCTCTCCTCCACATTTAAAAAAAATCCCTTTGCGCCTTCAAATCTTTGCGTCTTTGCGTGAAACTATTCCAACTAGGTCTTCTGTCGTTTTGCGTCTCCGGCATTGGCGGGACAGGTTTGCATGAAAACTTCTGAAGCGAAGTGACCTACAGCTTTTCTTCCCCATACTTCTTCATATATCCAATCAACCAGGCTGTGACTTCATTGTAGGTTTCCAAACCCTTGGGTTGGTTATTGAACTTGAGATAGCTGTTGTAAAAATCAGAAATGTAAGGTTGAAGACGGTTCTTGCGCCTTAGACGATAGTTTTTCTCATCAAGTCTGTCCTGCACTACGCGTGGATGTATTCCCCGGCGCAGACTTCCTACGAGGGCACTGTCTCCGGTGGAAGCACATTCATACAGCGCATCAAAGAAAAGTTCATAATAGACCGAATATCTAAAATCAATGTTCGAGGATTGACGGCAGGCGAGATAAGACACAAAGCTGGCTTCATTCTCCTTGGCATATCCCAGCTGGTGTGCCAGTTCGTGATCAATCACAAATGGTTTGGTGAACACGGGCTCCGTGGTGTTCAACTGCGCTTCGCTGGTGAAGGGATTGAAGTATCCGCTGAATCCAAAATAATGTCCCACCCGGCTATACAGCGAAGGCTTGATGGAAGGAAAGATGTAGTGAAGAAAATCATATTGCTCCGAAAGACTGTCATAATTTTTTACCCCTTCACTGAATAATCTGGAACGATCGTTCAGTGCCAGCCGCTTTACAGAATCTTCCTGGTCTGCATAGAAATTGAGTCTTTGTTCAAGAAGGGTCGTGAGCCGAACCAGGTCCTGGGTGGAATAATGTTCTACTTGTAACCCAAGCTGCGAAGCAATTCCTCTCCGGTTGTAATTCAGTCCCCAGGTCATGTTGAAGGCAAGGTAGATCCAGAGGGCAAGTCGAAGGTATTTTCTGAGCAGGAACCAACCGACGTATTGCTTTATTTTTTGGCGCGAGAGCAGGTAAATGAGCTTGAAA
>JBJMLU010000178.1:0-8652 GCA_045805145.1 Flavisolibacter sp.
GGAACCTGCCTTAATATGTCGTACAGGACATATGCTCTCACTTATAAGCTAGCATGAAACCTGTAGTAAATGATATAATGTAGTCGTCATTGCGAGCGGAGCGAAGCAATCCCCTTGATCTTAGGAATGCTAACCGAATTTGCAACTATAAACAACATTGCCCTCGCCGCAGGCTACTCCACCGAGCCAGCAGCTAACAGCTATCAGCTAACAGCTCACAGCTATCAGCTATCAGCTTTCTCTCTCACACCGAATTCCTTCCTGCATTGATAACGCCAAACGAGCTGCGCACGATGAGGCGCTCGAGCACTTCTTTATCCTTAGGTTGAAGCATTTGTTCTTCTCGAAGGCGTATCAGCGCATATTGCTGGATGGTGGTGAGGGGAAGTACAATGCGCTCGCGCATCTGGATGGAAAGCTGCTCTACCGGATAATCGGCCATCAATTCGTTTTTGCCAGTGATCTTGAACAGATATTTTTCTGTCCGGTCATATTCTTCATAAATCAGATTCCACAATTCACCAAATTCCGGATGATTGGAAAGATAAGCCGTGAGTGGAAAATAATTTTTTTTCATGGCCATCTCGCAATTGTCGATCAGCGTTTTAAAATACAGTGAGCGTTGATATAAGTATTTGATGTCGCCCAGTTTTCCTTTCTTTTCCAGGGCCTGCAGTGCAGTTCCCAGTCCATAAAAGCCCGGTACATTTTGTTTGAGCTGGCTCCAGGCACCAACAAATGGAATAGCTCTAAGGTCTTTTAATGACAAACGAAAGGATTTTCCGCGCTTGGAAGGGCGACTGCTGATATTGGTTTCGCTATAATAATTCAATGGACTGATCCGGGAAAGATAGTTGAGGAACTGCGGGTGATCTTTCAATTTCTTGTAAGTATCATAACTCACATCTGCGAGTTCCTGCAGTGCCTCTTCCTGTTCGGGACGAAGTGTTTTGTTATTCTCTGAGAAGAGTTCATTGGTGATGCCTGCATTGAGCAACTGTTCTATATTGTATTGAGCCGAATCGATATTGCCGAAGCTGGAACTCACCGTTTGTCCCTGGATGGTGAGCTGAATTTCTTTTGTTGAAATATTTTTTCCCATGGAAGCATAAAACTTGTGTGTCTTGCCGCCACCTCTTGCCGGAGGACCTCCTCTCCCATCAAAAAAAATCACATTGATCCCATATTCTTTGGACACCAATGTGAGTTGTTCCTTGGCCTTATAAATGCTCCAGTTGGCCATTAGATACCCGCCGTCTTTTGTGCCGTCCGAAAATCCAACCATGATGGTCTGGTTTTTACCCCTGCGCACCAGGTGTTGCTGGTATTCTTTATGATCGTACAGAGATCTCATTACTGATGGCGCATTCTTCAAATCCTCAATGGTTTCAAACAGTGGAACGATATCGAGACGTAGCTCTTCTTTTTTCCAGCCGTTCAATAAGAATATGCCAAATACTTCCAACACATTCAGCGCGCTGCTGCACTGGCTGATGATATAACGGTTGCATCCCTCCTCTCCATTCAGTTCCTGAATGGTCTTTACCACTCCGGCCGACTGCAAGGTATCTTTGATGAGACCTTCATATAATTCGATATTTACCTTACGAGTTACTGAAACGAGCGAATTAATTTTTTCTTCTTCGCTTAGCTCCGCGTAATTAGGAGGCAGGATTCCTTCTTTTTCAGCAACTGCCTCAAGCACTTCATTGTGAACGGAGCTTTCCTGACGTATGTCCAGCGAAGCAAAATGAACTCCAAAGACCTGAACTTTATGAACGAGTTTATCTACGAGGTGCAGAAAAAGACCATTGTGCTGGTAAATGATGATCTCACGGATCTGCATCAGCGATTGAAGTATCTCCTCACGCGAAAGCTGGGTGCGTGTGCCTGGAATGAAAATATTGTTGTACAGTTTTGACTCGAGATCGGCCAGGATGGATTCAACACCTTTAAACGTGAGGCGGCGCTTGAGCCTTCTTACTTCGAGATAATAACATTTGATGATGCTCGAACGCAGTGCACTGGCGACTTTCAGCGTAATATCAACCGTAACATTTGGATTGCCGTCACGGTCACCTCCTGGCCAAAAACCCATCTTGATGATTGGATTGTTGTCATGCTCCATATCTGGAAAATGTTCCTTGAGATAAGAAATGATCCTTCCCACGGCATTATAAAAAACATTTTCCAGGTACCAGATCAGGCTGACCGCTTCGTCGTATGGTGTGGGCTTTTGTTTTTTGAACAGTGCGGTTTTACCCAATTGCTGCAGGTACATATTGATCAGGCCTGCATTGTTTTCTCTCAAAGCTTTCGATAAATCATTGATGATGCCAAGGACAGAACCGGGATAAAACTGTGTAGGATGCGCAGTAAGCACGAGTTCCACCGCAAAATTCCTGAGCTTTTCCAAAAATTCTTTTGACCTTCCTTCCAGGGTTACCTTATTTTCCAACTGCTTCAAAGTTCCCACTCCTACTACATCATTGATCTCGTTGAAAGCCGCGTCTTCCACCGCATCAAAAAGTACCACCTGTCTTTCGGTGTACTGAACAAAGCGGAACAGCAGGTCAGTCTTTTCCTGATCGGTCCTGATGGAAGTAAATTTTTGGAAGAACTGCTCTACGATTTCGGCAGGACTTTGCTTTTTTTTATAACCTTCTTCACAATGATTCAAAAAGAGCGAAAGAAGAATACCGGTGCGTTCGATGCGGTGAAATGGAAGGGAAGTGAACAAACTATTGTATAGCTGAAATTTAATCCCTACATCATTTTTAAAATTTTCCAGTTCCCTGAAGACGAGATGGTCCATGTGAACAAATTTAAACCAGCATCTCTAGATTCGTGGCAAACAGTTTTTGATTAGTTGCAGGGGCGGAGGTTTGGTTTCACGCAAAGAAGCAAAGATGAAAAGGCTTAAAGGATATTTTTTATTCCGATACTTCGAAGCCTGTTACAGGGATTTTATGTTGACAATTCGAATAATCTTCACTTCATCGAATAGAACGATGGTCGCAGACCAGCACTGAATAATAGAACTAAGGATAAAAAGCTTTTTGCGGCTTTGCGATCTTTGTGTCTTTGCGTGAAACCCCTGTTTACAGGACAGGTCTTGCGATAAAATTTTAAAATCTTTTTTTTGGTTGACTGTTTTCAATTATCTTGTTGCCCTATTTAGTAATTGTGTCTTCTTCTTTATTACATACCACATTGACCATCGTAGCAGCAACTGCTACTACAATTACTATTACCACAACAACCCGCAAGGGTTGTAACTTGTCATATCGCCAACTGGGCTTCTAAGCTGATTACAAGCAAAATCTTATTGTTTCTATTTCCCTGAAAAAATCAATCATGCAGGTATTAAAATTTGGCGGCACTTCTGTGGCCAATGCAGACAATATTAAAAAAGCAGGCGTCATCATTGAAGAAAAATCCAGGAAAGAAAAACTGGTGGTGGTGGTCTCGGCTTTTGGTGGTATTACCGACAAGCTGTTGAAATGCGGTCTGATGGCCGCCGATGGCAACCATGAATACAAAAACCTTTTGCAAGAGATGACAAAGCAGCACCTTGACACGGTGAAAGCCTTGCTGCCGCTCAATAACCAAAGCAGTGTCCTGAGCTTCGTGATGCAGCAGTTCAATGAAATTGAAGATATCTGCAGCGGCATTGTGTTGCTCCATGAATTTTCGGACCGTACCCGCGACCGGCTCCTGGGATATGGCGAGCTGATTTCTTCACGCGTTATTTCTGCCTATCTCGAATCGAGTGGTATTCGCAATTGTTGGGTCGATGCAAGAAAATGGATCCTTACAGATTCAAAGTTTACAAAGGCGAATGTTCTGTTTGGAAAAAGCGAGCAGCTTATTCTGAATTCATTTTCCGAGACCGACTCAGACGTTGTCCTTGTACCTGGATTTATTGCTTCCGACGAAAAAGGAAATACTACTACGCTGGGAAGAGGCGGTTCGGACTACACTGCAGCCATCATCGGCTCCGCACTTGATGCAACGGTGGTGGAAATATGGACCGATGTATCGGGCATGATGACGGCCGATCCCCGACTGGTGAACAATGCAAAAGCCATCCGGGAAATTTCCTATCATGAAGCGATGGAGCTCTCACATTTTGGCGCCAAAGTGATCTATCCGCCCACCCTTCAACCCCTCATGACCAAGCGGATCCCCGTTTGGATCAAGAATACTTTTGCATCCGATGACTATGGAACCATCATCAATGCAGTGATGCATCAGGATGGCAATAGTATCCGAGGCATTTCCAGTATCGATAAAATAGCACTTCTGAGTCTGGAAGGAAGCGGCATGGTGGGCATTCCCGGATTCTCACGAAGGCTATTTGAAACACTGGCGCAAAATAATATCAATGTCATTCTCATTACACAGGCTTCCTCCGAACATTCTATTTGCGTGGGTGTGGAAGAACAGGTTTCTCTCCGCGCCAAGACAGCCATTGACGATGCTTTTAGTTTTGAAATAGAAAAAGGAAGCCTCAATCCGCTGGTTATTGAAAAAGGGCTGGCCATCATTGCGCTGGTGGGTGACAATATGAAAAATCATCCGGGCATCAGTGGAAGAATGTTTGGAGTGCTTGGAAGAAATGGTGTGAATGTGCGCGCGATCGCACAGGGTTCATCAGAAAGAAATATTTCAGCCGTGATTGCTGCAGATGATACAAGAAAAGCACTGAACGTACTGCATGAAGAATTTTTTGAAACCACCTACAAACAGGTGAATCTTTTTATTGCAGGAACAGGAAATGTAGGCAGCAAACTGCTCGCGCAGATCGGACAACAACAGCCTTATTTACAGGAACACCTGAATCTGCAGGTTAGAATAGTAGGATTGTCCAATAGCCGCAAAATGTATTTTAATGATGAAGGAATCGATCCAAAAGACTGGCAATCGGTTTTGCAAGGTGGAGAAGATATGGACCTTACTTCTTTTGTGAGGAGGATGCAGGAAAAAAACCTGCGCAACTCTGTATTTGTGGATGTAACGGCCAATGAAACAGTGGCTGCTACGTATCAACAGATCTTTCCGAAAAGTATTTCTGTAGTAGCTTGTAATAAAATAGCGGCTTCGTCTCCTTATCCGGTGTACCGGAAACTGAAGGACCTGGCGCGTGACTATAATGCTTCTTTTCTTTTTGAAACCAATGTAGGCGCCAGCCTTCCTATCATCGGTGCACTCAATGATTTGTTGCGTAGTGGTGATGAAGTAAGAAAGATAGAAGCCGTACTCAGTGGCACGCTCAATTATGTTTTCAATAATTACAATGGAGAAAAAAGTTTTTCCGAAATTGTTCGCCAGGCACAAAAAGAAGGATATACCGAACCCGATCCAAGACTCGACCTCAGTGGTATAGATGTGATGCGGAAGATCATGATACTGGCAAGAGAAGCAGGAGAGCAACTGGAAATTGAGTCCATCACCAATCAATCCTTCATGCCTGAATCGTGTATGAGGGGAAGTGTGGAAGATTTTTACCGGGAGATGCAAAACCAGGAAGCTCATTTCAAACAGTTGTATGCAGCCGCGGTGGCGGATGGAAAGAAACTGAAATTTGTGGCCAGCTTTGAAAACGGAAAGGCTTCCGTGGGATTGAAGCATATTGATCCGCAGCATGATTTTTATCGCTTGTATGGCAAGGACAATATTGTGCTTTTTTATACCAATCGTTATGTGGACCAGCCGATGGTGATCAAAGGTGCGGGTGCGGGAGCAGAAGTAACGGCTTCGGGTGTGTTTGCCGACGTGATCCGGGCTGCCAGAATATGATCGCAGATTTTTGGATGGCGCGGATGGCAAGGTCGTTTATAAAATTTGAACATTAAAACGGAAAATGTTTTCTTGTTTTTAATTGACGACTCATTTGGGTGAGATAAAAATTAATTAGCTGGAAATTTATTTTTAAATTATTTTCTTGTCATCGGTGATCCATATTAAAACTCCGGCTACCATTGCCAACCTTGTTTGTGGCTTTGATGTGCTGGGGCTATGCCTGAATGAACCCTGTGATGAAATGAAGGTGAGTCTTCTGACTGAGAGAAAAATTGTGATCCGGAGCAGCGATGGATTTCCCCTGCCTACGGATCCACGTTTGAATACGGCGGGTGCTCCACTCATCGAGATCATGAACAACATTGGTGGAGAATTTGGATTTGAAGTCATCATCAAAAAAAATATCAAGCCTGGTAGCGGACTGGGATCGAGTGCTGCAAGTGCAGCCGGCGCAGTGGTTGCTGCCAGCAAATTATTGGGCAACCGGTTTACAAAAGATGAACAGGTAAGCTTCGCTCTTTTTGGTGAGAAAGTGGCTTCAGGTGTGAAGCACGCCGATAATGTAGCCCCCGTAATTTTTGGTGGCATCACCCTGATCCGGTGCATATTTCCTTTGGACATTGTTTCCATTCCCGCTCCTCCTTTGTTCATTACGGTTGTACATCCGCAAATAGAAGTAAGAACAGCAGATGCCCGGCAGATCCTCAGAAAAGAAGTATTGTTGAAGGATGCCATCAAGCAATGGGGCAATATTGCCGGACTGGTTACTGGACTGATCAAACAGGATTACGACCTGATTGGCCGTTCACTGGAAGATGTAATTATTGAACCGGTACGTAGCATTCTCATTCCGGGCTTTGCTGAAATAAAAAAACGATGCCGGGAAGCAGGAGCGCTGGGTGGCGGAATTTCTGGTTCAGGCCCTTCGTTGTTTATGCTCAGTAAAGATCTTCCAACGGCATGTGTCATCGAGGGCATCATGAAATCTATTTACAATCGTATTGGTCTGGAATACCACACTTATGTTACTACCCTTAATGAACAGGGATGCACTGTTATTGACAAGGACTAATCAAACATCATGCTTTATTACAGCACTCAGAATAAAAACCTTCGCAGCGATTTCAAGGAGGCTACCATCAAAGGACAACCTGAAGACCGCGGACTTTATTTTCCAACAACCATTCCCTTACTTTCCAAAAACTTTTTTTCCGAAATAGGATCGGCTTCAAAAGAATCTATAGCATTAAAAATTATAGAGCCCTATGTAGGCGATACCATCCCTTCTGATGACCTGGAAAGAATTGTTTGCGAGACGGTGAACTTCGACTTCCCTCTTGTAGATATTGAGCCATCAGTGTCTGTGCTGGAATTGTTTCATGGTCCTACGCTCGCTTTCAAAGATGTGGGCGCACGATTCATGAGCAGGTGCCTTGGCTATTTTGCAAGAGACAGCAAAAGAAAAATCACGGTGCTGGTAGCTACTTCGGGCGACACCGGCGGAGCAGTAGCCAGTGCATTTCATGGGGTACAGGGTGTTGATGTAGTGGTATTGTATCCATCAGGAAAAGTAAGCGGTGTTCAGGAACTTCAGCTCACAACATTCGGAGATAATATTCAGGCCCTGGAAGTGGAAGGAAAATTTGATGACTGTCAGCAGATGGTCAAGGCAGCATTTGCGGACAGGGATCTGAACCAAACCCTCTTCCTCACTTCTGCCAATTCCATCAATATTGCAAGGTGGTTGCCGCAACAGTTTTATTATTTCTTTGCCTGGCAGCAGTGGAAGAATAAACAACATCCACCCGTGATTTCAGTGCCCAGTGGAAATTTTGGAAACATCTGTGCAGGTCTTTTGGCTTTTCGGTCAGGCCTGCCCGTTAAGCATTTCATTGCTGCCTGCAATGCCAATGATATTGTCCCTCGTTACCTTCAAAATGGTAAATACCACGCCCGATCTGCCGTGGCAACGATGTCCAATGCGATGGATGTTGGTGATCCGAGCAATTTCGTTCGCATTCTACAGCTCTTCGACGAGCAATTTGCCCCTCTAAAAAACATGATGTCGGGCTATAGCATTACCGACCAGGAAACAAAAGATCTTATCGCGCAGGTATATAGCGATCATGGTTATGTGCTCGATCCGCATGGAGCTGTGGGCTTTGCTGCTCTGAAAAAATATCAGCAGGAGCAAGCTGACAGCCCCGGAATCATTCTGGAAACTGCACATCCCATTAAATTTTATGATGTGGTAGAACCGCTGGTTCACAAAAAACTTCCTTTCCCTGCTTCCGTGGAAAAATTATTGCATCGCAAAAAGGAGAGCATTCGTATGAAGGCTGGTTTGCAGGAGTTAAAGGAGTTTTTACTAAGCACTTAAGGGCTTGCTGATAAGATTTTTTTGAACATATTTGTTTGAGTCGGTCATTCTTTGTTGGTTTGACTTTTTTGAAATCTTTTCTAATGAATGATGCTGGTTTCATTGTTTTGGAGCGCCTTACTGTTCGTGAGTGTACTACGAGGCGGTCTTAGGCCTGGTGCTCGCTTCGCTTGCAAGGAGATTGCCGCGCTGCACTCGCAATGACGCCTAAACTACGATGCTTACTACGGGTTTTTATTGCTGCCTTTAAGACAAGACAGTCTGAGGCCTGATGCTCGCTTCGCCCGCAATGACGGCAAATCAAAAATGCATTACTGTCTCGATCATGCTAATTAGGTATTTGCGTAAGTAACACCTTCAAATTATAAAGTAACACCTCCAATTATAAGGCAAGGTTGAAACCGGTAGTAAGCATCATAGTTTAGGCGTCATTGCGAGCGCAGCGCGGCAATCTCCTTGCAAGCGAA
>JBJMLU010000179.1:0-13334 GCA_045805145.1 Flavisolibacter sp.
CAGTCTTCTTCCAAATAATTTCAGTTGCACGAACTCCTTTTGCAGGGTTCCATAAGAAAAAAGATATTCAGTCATGTCTCTCTTCGATGGCTGAAATAAAAGTAGAGAAATTCTCTAAGCACTGACAGATTTTAAAAACTTATGATTCCCAACCATCCCCGCCTGATCTTTGTTATTATAATCAAACTTTGGACATGAGAACCCTTTCGCTTCCCTTTTATGTAAAGCTGGCCTTCGTCCTTATCATACTCCTTTGTCTGGGTTATATTGCCATCATTGGACAGAGAATTTTCATTCCCCTGCTTTTTTCTTTTCTGTTTGCCGTATTGCTTCTGCCTCTTAGTAATTTTCTGGAAAAAAAATTCCGGTTTCCGAGAAGCGCTTCTTCCATTGTATCAGTACTGCTTTTTATTACGGCCCTTGCACTGATCATGTATTTCATGGGCCTTCAGCTTGCTTCTCTTTCCGACGACTGGCCTTTGCTGAAGACCCAAATGAATACACTGTTTCACGATAGCCAGGGCTGGATTGCCAAACACCTGCACATTGGCATGCAAAAACAATTAAACTATATCAACAACGCTACAGATGATCTCATGAACTCGGGAACAACCATTCTGGGGAAGACCGTGCTTTCTCTTTCATCCACCCTGCTCTTCTTCATTTTTATTTTTCTCTATACTTTTTTTATTCTCTTTCACAGAACGCTCCTTGTTCGTTTCGTTACCGTGGCCTTCAGTGAACAATATGCACCGGTGATCGCTGAGATCATTGGCCAGATCAAGATGATCATTCGCAGCTATATCGTGGGTCTGTTCCTTGAAATGGCCATTGTATCCATTATCGGCATCGTGGTCTTTCTGTTGTTGGGCGTGAAGTATGCTTTTTTATTGGGACTCATTATCGGGGTATTCAATGTAGTTCCCTATGTTGGGATTTTTTCTGCGATCCTGATCAGCGTCCTGGTAAGTTTTGCCACCTCCGGACCTTCACCTGCATTGTATGTAGCATTTTGCGGGATTGGAATTCATCTGATCGATAGCAATTTCATCATGCCACGTGTTGTAGGCTCGCACGTGAAGATCAATCCACTGTTCGTTGTGCTGGGCGTTGTGACTGGAGAAATGATCTGGGGTATTCCGGGAATGTTTCTTGCGCTTCCTTACCTCGCCATCATCAAAGTGATCTTCGACCGGGTGGATGGACTCAGGCCCTGGGGAATTTTGTTGGGTGAAGAAGAAAGACTTCCGCAAAAATCAAAGCCACTGCAAAGATGGATGAAGAAAAAACCAAGACCGATTAGAGGAAAATCCGACTGATAGTGCAGCCCAAAATTTATTAAATAAGGATTTGAATACTCCGGGATATGTGGTTGTCAACAAATCCATTTCTCTTTTTGACCGGAATTTTAAAACAGCTGTTGGTGTACTCAATTTTAAAAAACAACCCTGGTAAAACCCGCTGCTGCGGAATAATTTAACAAGACGCGAAGATCAACCACTCTATTTTTCAATTTCTTTCTGAACAAGCTCAAAGTTTTCTTCATCGAAGCAAACAAAGACCACTTCTGCCGGAACGTCGTTGTTTTTTAAAAACTCATTTACAGCCTGTATCGAAATGCGTGCCGCTTCTTTTTTGGGAAAACGATAGACGCCGGTGCTGATATTGGGAAAGCCGACCGATCTACATCCATGATCCGCTGCCAGCTGAAGAGAATTCAGATAACAATCTCGAAGCAGTTCTCTTTCCCTGCTGTTTCCTCCATTCCAAACCGGTCCAACGGTATGAATTACGTAACGCGCTGGAAGATTTCCTGCGGGGGTGATGACAGCTTTTCCCGTGGGACAACCGCCTTGCCTTGCAACAATTTTTTTACAGGCTTCCAATATAGCAGGACCACCCGCACGGTGAATGGCGCCATCCACACCACCTCCTCCCATCAAAGAAGAATTGGCTGCATTAACAATGGCATCCAGCTTTTGCTTGGTGATGTCACCTTTGACCACCATCAGCTTTGACATGGCGAAATTGATTGAAAAAAATGCAATCCGGTTTTGATGAAACGAATGTCAGGAAATTCTTTTGATGCGCGAGAGCCAGGAAGTGGTGCCGTATTTCATCCAGACAAAACTGGCCCAGAAAATTCCCAGCAACAGAGCGCCCTCGCAGATCATAAAAAATAGATGTAGCCTTTCTTTTGCTGGAATGGCCTGGCAAAGCCCTGCGCCAAACAGGACTATGGCCATAAAACATCCGGAAACGATTTGAATCCATCCAAAGGCTTCCAGAAAAAAATCAATGATCCTGTCTGTTTTCATGGCATTGGATTTTATTCAGAACAAGATAATAAACAGAAAGAAAAAAACCTATAGCCTGACCATTGCCGTTGATTGAAACGTCTGGAAGCATTCGAAGCTGATTTTAACTTCAGCCTACGGCATAGCAGTTCCTTGAAGAAATAATAAAGGCTGAATGGTTTAATATGCAAGTGCCAAAGATGTCGCTGCCAGCACACGGGGAGCGGCTTATGTTCAAACAAAATTTTTATTCTCTTGGTTTAAACAACACCCCTGATTTTTTCAAAGCCTTCGTAAAAGGGTTCTTTTACTTTTTGTGAGGGAACATAATTTCTGCAGGAGATAAAATTTTTCTGACCCTGGTCATTGAATCCAATAGTCAAATGCCTTCCAATCAATCCCCTTTCGCCACCATGACTTAAAATCACTTCTTTCTTTGACTGGTTTCTTACAATTCTTGGTGCAGCAATCAGGTCATCGTGATGTCCGCTGATCACCAGGTCAATATTCTCAGAAGCCAGTGCAAGGTCAAGGCTATTATAACCCGTTTTATTTTTTTCATAACCCAGGTGGGAAAGGCAGATCACGAAGTCACAATTTTTTTTCAGATAGGCTGCTACCGCATTGGCCCTTTGATAAGGATGGTGGAAAACGATTTTTTCAGTGGTCGCGATTCTTCTGTTCAACAAAGTTCCGACGCCCGTAATGCCAATCCTGTATCCGCTCCAGGATACAATATGATAGGGAACAACACTCGACTGCAAATACGACTCACTGAAGGAATAATTACAATTCACCAATGGGAAGTTCATTTTTTTCACGAGTTCAGATAACGCTGATTGGCCAAGCGCCAGCTCACGGTTTCCGATGGTTGCTGCCTGATAGTCCATGCGGTTCATTTGTTGGATCATGGCAAGGTGCTGTTCGGGTGAAGCCCTCTGGTCGAGAAAATCACCTGCGTCCAGCAGGAGGCAGGAAATATTTTCTTTGTCAAGTACCGTAGCAATATTATAGAGTCCACCATAGCCTTTTTTATGGGGCAACAACTGGTTGTGCAGATCATTGGTGTGAAAAATGGGAACGGAATGCATGGTCTGGTTCATGCCCTTCGATTTACCGGAAAGCCGGCTGATCTTCTGAATGGGGTCAAGGAACAGGAGACCACCTGCAAAGAGAGAACTATTTTTAAGGAACGACCTGCGCTGAATGGACATAAGAATATATTGATGAAATGAAAAATCCGCGGAATGGCTCTCGCCAATGAAAAGCAAACAATAATGATAAGGAAAGGGCTGATCAAAGGATGGTGTTCAGCAAGGCTTGTAAAAACTTTTGAAGGAGAAACGCTATCAACTCAAATCCATCAACATCTACCAACTACCGACTATCAACTACCAACTCCTTCTACTAAATGTAGAAAAAAAAACAGGGACAGAAAAATTCATCTGCTGGTCCGGCTATTGACTTGCCAACCTTATAGGTTTAATCATGATAGTATATAGCCTGCCCAAAATTCCTTAAATTACCTGGAGAAGCTTTTCTGATGATCCAGTACGCAAGACTGTTAGTTCCCCTCAACCTGGGATCGATAAAAAAAGAAGTGGAAGCCCTCACCAGCCACTGGTTGCCTCATTTCAACCTGGCACATTACAGTGGCGGATGGTCTATTCTGCCTCTTCGTTCTCCTGGCGGAAATTCTGAACAGATCATCCCTGACCTATTGTCTCAAACTGATTATCGCGACACTGTTTTTATGGAGCAATGTCCTTCCATCCAAAAGGTTGTTGAATTTTTTCATTGCGAACTGAAAGCCGTGCGGCTCATGAACCTGAAATCCGGATCTATCATCAAACCACACCGCGATACCGACCTTTGTTTTGAAAAGGGAGAAGCAAGGCTCCATATTCCCATTTTCACCAATGATCATGTACGCTTTTTCAGTGTTCATCAACTCCTGTCTATGAAAGAAGGTGAATGCTGGTATGTGAATGTAAACCTGGAACACCAGGTGTCAAATGAAGGAAGTTCAGACCGGGTCCATCTCGTGATTGACTGTGTGGTAAATGAATGGCTTCGCAATTTATTCCTGGGTGCTGAGTGCAAGCAGATCCCGGATGAAGACCGGTCGGAAGAAAAAAGAAAGATCATCAAAGAACTGAGAAGGCAAAATACAGAAACAGGTACAAGACTGGCGGACATGATGGAGGCCGAACTCAATCAATCATCTTAAAAATTTATAAATCAATTCATGGTCATTCAACTAACAGGACTTCCGGGCGCTGGCAAGTCTACGCTTGCTCTTGCTGCAAAAACAGCACTGGAAAAAAAAGGGAAGGCCGTTGAAGTGATCGATGGTGATGTGTATCGCCGTACCGTTTGCAAGAACCTTGGCTTTTCAAAACAGGACCGGTATGAGAACATGAGAAGGCTTGGTAGCATTGCACATTCTTTTTCGATGCAGGGAAAGATTGCCATCATTGCTGCGATCAATCCGTATGAAGAGATCAGACAGGAGCTTCGAATAAATTACAATGCCAAAACCGTCTGGATTCATTGTCCGGTGGAGATTTTGATCCAAAGAGATCCAAAGGGTTTATACCGCAGGGCACTTCTTCCCGAGGGTGACCCAGAAAAGATCAATAATCTTACGGGTATCAATGATCCATTTGAAATACCCCTTCATCCCGACCTTATAATCAATACGGCAGAAATGAATCTTCAGGAAGCGTCCACAAAAATGGTGCGCTTTATTGCTGCGTTACAGCAGCCTTTTGTTTCGCAATAATTTGTTGGTACAACCCGGAAGATTTTTCAAGAAAGGAAGGAACATCCTGAAGGAGCGGTTCGGGTTCAAATATCTGTGAAGGAGATTTGCTGTGAAATTTTTTTCTTGATTCCATTTTTTCCAGGCTTACAGGGGATAATTGCAATCCCGTCAACTTTATGAGTTTGTCCAATGCCTGGTCCATTCCCTCAGCATAATCAACAACAAGACAATTCGGATCATGTTCCATCATATGCAGAATGGTGGTGTAATATTTTTCCAGCACGCGCGACATATACAGATCAAGGTCGAAGCTGATGTCGTGTTCTGAAAAACCGAACACTTCTGCTTCAATGGTTCCTGGGACTGATTGCATGCCCCTGAGTTTTTTTTGAGAACGGATCACTTCCAGTGGAGAGCGATACAGCACAAGGAAGGGGGTTTGAGGATAAAGTTTTCTTACCCTTTGGTGAAACATCAGGTGCCAGCTGTCTGTTTTTACAAACAAGTTTTTTTCAAGCCGGCTTCTTGGTCTTCCATACAGTTGCAATGCGGCGTGGAAAAAATCATCGGATGTTGCAACTGAGGTTTTCCATCTTTTGTGAAAAGGCAGTCGAAGGAGTTCGTCCAACAAAGGCGCTTCAGAAAGAACAATATTTTCCGGATCGATGCTGAGAAGTTGTGACAAGAGTGTGGAACCGCATCTGGAAACATGAAAGATGATGGCAGCAGGCTCGATGGTTTGAACTTCTTCCGACCATTGATGCATCTGCAAAAGGGTACTGAAGGATTGATTGGGAAAACGATTTTGTTCCAGATTGGTGCAGTGTTGGATGGAATCAGAAAAAAATGGTTCGGTAAAGCGTTTCTCACCCAGGTAAAGCCAGTGACACAAGAAATTATCCTGTTCTTCAAAAATTTTCCAGGGAATCCAGTCCGGACCAGGAAGGTGAGTAAGAAAAGTGCTCTGAAGCATTGGGATTGATTGAAAGAGATGAAGATTTAAAAATTAGCACGATTCCTTCACAAATAAAAATATCCTGTCCTTGATGGAACAACGGCGTTTAAAATTTCATATGCAAGATTTCTTGTCTCTGTTTTTCTTTACTGAATAAATATCCCGAAATAAATGCTCTCCGCGTCTTTCGACCTTGCGGTTAATTCCTGGCGCCATTTAAATCGCTTGCTACACAACACGCACAATTAGCAAAGAGAGATTTAAATTTTGTTTATTACTAAATAAATCACGAGATTTAGAAAACACTCTGTTCTCCAGCTCCCCTTTGATTGCACTTCCCGAAGAACACCACTCCTGAAGATATCTTATCAAACAAAGAAGACCTGTGGCTACACCAGCCTGACCATTTTGATTGAAGAATCAAAACTTTTATCATCAAATCTTTCACTATGAATGGTGTATATGGCGTTGTTACCTGCTTTGCCGGAAACTTTGCTCCCCGAAATTGGGCCATGTGCAATGGCCAGCTACTCGCTATTAATCAGAATCAGGCACTTTTCTCCATACTCGGTACCACTTACGGTGGAAATGGCACGACTAATTTTGCGCTTCCCGACATGAGGGGCCGCACTGCTTTTTCTGCCGGTCAGGGATCTGGACAACCAAATTACGATTTGGGCCAAAAAGCAGGTGCAGAAACGACGACCCTGACTGTACCCAATCTTCCCACGCACCAGCACAACGGAAACGTAACATTAATGATGGGAGCCAGCAGTGACGATGGAACGGATCCAACACCCAATGATGGATATCCTTCGAGGTTTACCGGAGCTTATTCTAACTCAGGATCGGCTGCAATGCTTTCACCTGATTATACAGGCACTATTTCCAATGCAGGCGGATCACAACCTTTCCCCATACGTTCACCTTTTCTGGGAATGAATTTCATTATTTGTCTTCTTGGAGCTTTTCCAACCCGCAATTAATCACCCAACAAACTTCAACATGTTCACTACACCAACGCTGGCAAATGTTACAGTCTTTGCAGGAAATTTTGCTCCCAGGGGATATGCATTATGCCAGGGTCAGTTGATGCCGATTTCAGAAAATACCGCCTTGTTCTCTTTGCTGGGTACCACCTTCGGAGGAGATGGGCAAAGCACATTTGCCCTTCCTGATCTCAGAGGAAGAGTGGCTGTACATCCGGGCCAGGGAACTGGTCTCACCAATATAGAACTAGGACAGACAGGAGGCGTTGAAAATATTACTCTGGACACTACTCAAATACCCGTCCACAACCACGGTTTTGTTTCAGCTTCCGGAGGTCCTTCTGCGTCTACTACGCCAGGCACTACAGACCTTCCGCAAAACAATTTTCCTGCGCCGGTAAATGGAAGTGGAAATGCTTATAGCACCAGTCCGTCAGCTGCGCATCTGGGGCCCGCCAGTTTTTCTGGCAATACACCGCCCGCAGGTGGCAACCAACCCTTCTATATTGTTTCTCCTTTTCTGTGCATGAACTATATCATTGCTCTTGAAGGGATTTTTCCTTCACGTAATTAACTCAATAAACAAATTATATGGATGGCGTTATTGCTTTTGTTACACCCTTCGCAGGAAATTTTGCTCCGCGAAACTGGGCGCTTTGCCAGGGACAGATCCTCTCAATTTCTCAAAATACAGCACTGTTCTCGCTCCTCGGCACGACGTACGGGGGAAATGGTCAAAGCACTTTTGGACTTCCTGATTTGAGAGGAAGAGCGGTAGTTGGAACAGGCCAGGGTCCTGGTTTAAGTGATTATGTACAAGGTGAGATCGATGGAAGTACATCCCACACGCTTCCTGTTACTGAAATGCCGATCCATACTCACCTGACGTCAATCACTACCACACCCAAAGCAGGCGGCACGCCCAATAGCGCTTCGCCAGTGAATGCAGTCTATGCAACTGGCAATAATTCGTTGTATACGTTTTCCACCAACGTGAACCTTCATAATTATCCCGGTACGTTGACCACTCAGGTTCAAGGAGGCAGCACTCCATTTTCTATTCTCCATCCCATGTTAACACTGAACTACCTGATCTGCATGCAGGGAATATTTCCATCTAGAAATTAAAGCAACCATTCATGCGACACGAGCAAGCCCGGTCTATTAAAATTGGAATACTTCTCCCCCGCTCCACTGACTATCCCGCGATGGGTTATGATATTGTTGACGGATTACGCGCCGGACTTCAATTCACAGGTCAGTCCTCATTTGAAATTTTTACAGAGAATATCGGATTCGGAGTAGATCCTACGCTCAGTTATGCAAGGGCTGAAAAACTTTTACTTCACGATGGTGTAGACCTTCTCATTGTCTATAGTGATGCCAGCAATGCAGAACAACTGTACCCACTCGCAGAAACTTTTCAAAAACCTTTAATCGTCCTTGACGCAGGCATGCAGTTGCCCGAAATAAGTTCAGCTTATTGCTATCATATTTCATTGCAAGGTGTACATGCCTGTCGCATTGCTGGTATGATGGCAGGACAGGGAAACAGAAAAGTATTGATGGCCACTTCTTTTTATGATGGTGGCTATCGTGGGCCCTGGGGTTGCGACCGCGGCCTTTCTGAAAGCGGCGGGTCTGTTTGCGGAAATTATGTGAGCGGATACAAAACCGCTGAATTCAATATTGACCCTTACCTGGGATTGTTGCAGGAATCAGGCGCTTCCTCGGTTGCGGCTTGTTTCAGCAGTTATCTGGCGGAACTTTTTTTCAAAAGCCTTCATGAAAAAAAAGAAAAACAGGTTTCGCTGCCGGTATACTGTTCGCCTTTTATGGCAGAAGAACAATTACTGGAAAAATGTGCATTTCCCGGGGGAGAATTTTATACTGTAGTACCCTGGGCTTCTGCATTGGAGAATGAAATACAGCAGGAATTCAAAAGCAGAATTCCAAAAAACCGGAAGGCAAATGTTTTTCATCTCCTGGGTTGGGAGGCATCGGCGGTGGGTAGGCAGGCTCTTGAAAATGGCCACGATTGCCTGAAAAATTTTTCTTACCAAAGTCCACGCGGGTTGATGACCATTCATCCGGTAACACAGTACAGTTATGGCCCGTTATACCGGGGAAGCATAACCGAAAATGAAGAAGGAAAATGCTGCCTGCAAATCAGGGAAACAATCGAAATAACATCTGAAGACCATGTGAAGGTGATGGGAGATAAACCTTTGGACCTGGTGTCGGGATGGAAGAATAATTATTTATGCATCTAGCTATGCGTATCGCCATACTTTGCAACGACCGTTTGGCTTTTCCGGCGCTCGACTATCTTCTGAGCACCGGATTCACCGTAGCCGTTGCTATGCCCGCGCGTGAGCATGAGAACCAGATGCTGGTTCAATCCAAATGCCGGAATGCAAATATTTCATTCGAAGTTTTTTCAAGAAAAGATTTCAATATATCTATAATCGATTGGTTGGAGAAGCACAAACCGGATGTGGTATTGGTGAAAACTTTTCCTTTTCTGATCCCCGAAAAAGCGCTTAGCCTTCCCCGTTACGGTTTCATCAATTTCCATTATGCACCTCTTCCCGAGTGGAGAGGATCCAATCCGCTGTTTTGGATGATCCGCAATGGTGCGCCTAACGGTGGGGTAACCGTTCACCAGATGGCCAAAGAATATGATTCAGGTCCCATTCTTTTGCGTGAATCCTTTGCTATTCCTTCCGAGATCAACTTTGGAATTTTTTATACACAGCTCGCCTATCTGGGATTGAAACTAACCATGGAACTGTTACAAAAGCTTCCGGAAGGAAAACTGGAGCGAAAGGAACAGGACAACAGTCAGGCCGCATGGTACGACCATCCTCAGTCTTCCGACCTTTTCATCAACTGGAACACGATGGATGCAGCGGAGATCAAAGCACTGATCAAGGCTTGCAATCCCTGGAACAAGGGAGCTGCCACACGCTGGAATGGATGGACCTTCGGTATCAGCTATGCTTCCATCACAACGGAGTCCATCACCAACGCGCATCAGCCGGGAACGATACTGTCCATCGATACGAGCAATGGATTTACCATCGCCTGCAAGGACGGAAAGGCTTTGTTGGCAGAAGTGGTGTACTGTGAAGAAGGATTTTATCCGGGCTATTGTCTTAGTGCATTTGGACTCAAAGCGCACGATTGCCTCTCATAAAAAGTTTTTTTGATCATCAATACATTGACCATGAAAAGATCTTTATCCCTGTATGCTCAAATACTGGCAACAGGATTGATTTGTTTCGTTTCACTAAAAGCATCGTCACAGCAATGGACCTATGCAGCAGGCTTTGGAAACAAAACCACATTTGTGGATGCAGGCCAGGCCATAGCAACAGATGCTCTGGGCAATGTATACATCACTGGAAAATTCGATTCCAGTATCAATTTTGGAAATGGCACAGCCTCACTCACAGCTGTTGCAACAGGAACCAAGGTCGATGGCTTTGTAGCCAAATTCAATTCCTCCGGACTTTGCCAATGGTCCAGGCGTTTTGGTGGACCCGGTACTGATCTCGGCGGATTGGGAATCGTTACCGACGGAACATTGGTATTTGTTACGGGCAGTTCCGCTTTTCCTTCAACCATCGGTTCTTTTCCGCTGGCATCAGTAGGCGGAAGTAGCGATGGAGTAGTATTTGCACTTGATGCATTATCCGGAGCTACAGCCTGGGCAAAAGCATTTGGAGGTACTCCCGCCGGTGACAGAGGGCAGGCGCTGGCATTGGACAACAGTGGTAATTTATATCTCTCCGGAAGTTTCTTTACACGTACTTCCGACCCTACCACAACTGCATCGTTTGGTACTACAGGTGCCTTTCCAAGGTCGGTGCAGGGAAACATGGCGCAATCTACTTCTGATCTTTTTGTAGCGCGTCTGAATGCAGCAACAGGAACCTTTGTTTGGGTGAGCACAGGAGGAGCTGTTTCGAATTCTTCGCCGCTTACTATTGGAAACGATAACAATACAGGCAGCGGCATTGCCTTTGTTTCTGCAGTCAATAAATTGGTGGTCACAGGTTCATTCAATAATGCCGGTGCTGTGTACAGCACTTCATCACCTGTTCCTTCTACAGTTTCTCTCCCCAATGCAGGACAGGCAGACATCTGTGTGCTGGTACTCGATCCTTCTACCGGAGCATTCACCAATGGATTTGGCATAGGAGGAAATTTCAATGAAGAAGGACTGGCGCTCACCTCTGATGGCACCAACACATTTCTAACTGGATATTTTAACAGTGGAACCATAACCGGTGGTTTTGCAATGTCCAATACTACTCCAGGTACAGATGATATTTTTTACGCCGAGTTCAACCCCGTGTCACTTAATTTTCCCTGGGCAAAACATTCTGGCAGCACGCTTAACGATGCAGGTTTGGGTATTGCAGTAAACGGAACAGGAAAAGTTTATGTTTCCGGACGGTATCAGGGCACTGCAAATTTTCCTACATCGAGTTCTCCACTCAGCACCAGTTCTGCAGGCTTTGATGATGTATTTCTGGTGAAGCTGGATGCTGCCACAGGAAATGCTCTGGTGGTGGGAACTGGAGCCGACATAGCCGGAGGAGATTTTGGTTTCGGTGTTGCCACAGCGCCTTCAGATAATGTATGGGTCACCGGAAGTTTCTTTGGAGGCACGATCAATTTCACTCCTGCGTCTTCTTCGCAAACGGCTACTTCAAGTGGCGACGACGATGTGTTTCTCGCACGCTTCAACGATCCTGCCTTCATTCCTGATCCTACCGTATTTTATTCCAAATCATCTGGCAACCTCAATGACCTTACTACCTGGGGCGTTTTCCCCGATGGTAGCGGCACTAATCCCACAGATTTTGGTTCTGGCAAAACATTCAACCTTGCCAATAGAGCCGGCATTTATTTGATGACTGCCGATTGGACGGTTGGTGGTCTGATCAACAATCCAACAGGAAGTCAGCTGGTCATCAACACAAATACTTTATCAGAAGCAGGAATGACTGGTAGCGGAACATTAACCGGATCTCCTTCTTCCAGTCTTGTTGTAACAGGATCGACAGGTGATGCAGGTCCAACAGGATTCACTCCGGGTTCACAAAAACTAAATAATCTGAAACTCGATCGGACCAGTGGTGCTTTCACCATCCTCACTCCGCTTGAATTATACAACAACCTCCAGGTAGTGAATGGTGTGCTCGGACTCGGTGGGTTGCTGACACTACACAGTGATGTTTCAAATACAGCAAGAGTATTACCGATCGGACCAACAGGCTCGATTGCAGGCAACGTTCAGGTGCAACGATACATTCCTGCGAGAAGAGCATGGAGAATTTTATCAGCTCCTGTTGCAACTTCCGGTCAAACCATCAATCAATCATGGCAGGAAGGTGCAACGACAGCTTCCGTCAATCCCAACCCGAAACCAGGCTTTGGTACACATATCACCGGCGGTGCTGTTTTTGGAACTGTAGCAAATGGATTCGATCAAAATCCAGGCGCGAGTTCGTCACTTAAATTCTACAACAGTCCGACCGATGCATGGAAAGATCAACCAAACACCAATGCTACGCCTGCTGGATCGAATGCATGGATGATTTTTGTTCGGGGTGATCGTGGCATCAATCTAAGTAATAGTTCTGTTGCGCCCACGCCAACCGTATTGGAAGCTACAGGCCCGTTGAAAACAGGTGATCAGAGCTTTGTCGTGAGTCCAACTGGTTTCACTTCCATTCCGAACCCATTTGCCTGCCCTGTTAATTTTGCGACGATGGGCAAGACCAATCTGCAAAATTCTGTCTGGCTCTGGGATCCGAAGATGGGAGGTGCCAATGGAGTAGGTGCCTATGTTACGGTGAGCTTTAATGGAAGTGGTTGGGATGTAACGCCTGCATCAGTGAGTCCGGAAAGCCAGATCATTCAAAATGGTCAGGGATTCCTGGTACATGCCGCGAGCAATGCGCCGGCACAACTGGTAATCAAAGAATCAGACAAGACCACTACACCAAATATGGATGTATTCCGGAAAGCGCGTAATTCATCCGGACTGCGGATTTCTTTAAGAAATGCAAATGATGATCAGAACGCAACGGTGCTCGATGAAGTCTTTTCTTCCTTCAGCTCTTATTTTTCACAGAAGGTGGATCAGATGGATGTGCCAAAGTTGTCCAACATCGAAGAAAATATTTCCATTGTATCGGGCAGTCAATTGCTGATGGTAGAAAGAAGGCCATTACTGAACGAACAGGATGCAATCGATCTGAAATTATGGAACCTGAAGAAACAGCAGTATCAAATGGAATTTAATCCAG
>JBJMLU010000180.1:0-3418 GCA_045805145.1 Flavisolibacter sp.
AATGTCCTGCAGATTATCTACGAGCTCCCTTGAAGAATAAGAGATCTTTTCCAGTTGCACGGCTGCTTCTTCTTTTTTCTGCAACTGGGTTTTAGCTACTTCACTGAGGATGGCGATCTTGGTGAGGCCACTTCCAAGGTCATCGTGCATGTCGCGGGCAATCCGGTTCCTTTCTTTTTCTACCGCCTGTTCCTTTTCCAGACGAAGAATGCGCTCGCGAAGGTTTCGTTGCGAGATGTATCGAACCACCAGGAAGAAAATTCCGCCAACAAACAATAGCGCCAGTAAAAGAAACCACCATCTAAGCCAGAAAGGCGGGCTGATGTCAATAGCAATGGTATATTCCCTGCTCCACATGCCGGCATAGTTGGCAGCCTTCACATGAAAAACATAACTGCCCGGAGATAGATTGGCATAAGAAGCAAAATTCTTGCTGGAGGAGACCCAGTCCTTGTCAATGCCCGATAATTGATAGGCATATTCGTTTTGCTCGGGCTTTATATAATTGATGGCATCGAATTCGAATGCAATCTTGTTCTGATCATATTGAAGACGAAGAGAACGAACCGGTGCATTTTCCTGTATGCTGCTGTCATTGACCTGGATGGAATGGACCAGCAGGCCGGGTGCAGTCATCTTCTTTTCCCAGTTCTCCGGATCAAACCGCATCAGCCTTCCTGCTTCTGCAAGAAAAATATTTCTTCCATCCAAACAACGAATGCACTGGAGAAGTTTCGGGTGCAGACCATCTTCTTCTCCATAAAGCGTGAACTTACTGGTAGTAAACTGATAATTCACAAGATGGGCATGCGTCAGGTACCAGGCCTCACCTTTTGCATCAACACAAACAGAATAGACGCCATCTTCATTTTCCAGCAATGGGCTTTCGATCCTGGTCCAACTATTTTTTTCCGGGTCCAGATTGTACAAACCCGATTCTGAAGCCACCAAAAGATGACCATTGGGGAGTTCGGCAATATCGTTAGGGAAAAAACCGATATGCTCTGAGCTGAAATCAAATTTTTTAAAGCTTGCAGTCCCTGGAAGATACCGATACAAAAATGTATTTCCGCAAAACCAGATTCGACCCCTACTGTCTTCAAAAATTTTCTGGATGATATCGTCCTCCAGCCCACAGCCATTAAAGTTGGAAAAAAAACGAAGCTTGTGATACTGAAGGTCATAAAGGTCAATGCCTTTTTTATAGAGTGCCATCCAGACTGTGTCGCGGTGAATCAGGATGTCATTGGTTTTTTGTCCGGTCAGCAGATCTTGCTTTTTTTCTCCTTTGGTCAGGCTTTTTAAAAGACGAAAATTTTCATCAAAAACAAATCCACCAGAGAGCGAAGAAAGCCAAAATCTGTGGAGACGGTCTGTCACCAATCCTGAAATATCAAAGCTGTAGGGATCTTTAGGCAAGAGCGAAGGCAGGCGAGTGAATTCACCGGTGGTGGTGTCCAATAAAACCAGTCCTTCCTGTTCATGCCAGATGCTGAGGGCCATCATCTCTTTTCCTTTCCACCGCACCATCTGCATGTTCTGCATGCTTCCTTTTAAAGTGAATGGAAAGACCTGGAACATATTTCTGCCTGCAGGAAATTTGGCAACTGTTTCCCCTCCTGACCACACATAATTTTCCTGGTCGGCCATCATGCAATAGATCTGGTTTGATTTCGCAGCTATGTCCTGGCTCCATAGTGTGAATACCTGGAATTTTTTGAAGTTGACCAGCCGGGAAGTGTCCAGTATAAATTTGCCGATCCATTTTCCGGAAGAAATCCAAACGCAGTGTTCTTTCTCCGATGATGTCTCTGCGATGGCAATTACGATATTGCTCAAATTGGAAGGCAGGTCCATTTCCCATTTGAATTGTTGAAAATATTGGAGGGTATTGTCACTGATAAAACATCCATTGCCCCAGGTTCCGATCCATAGCCTGTTTGAAGAATCTAACAACAATCGTGTAACCAGTATGTCTTTACCCAACGGCATCTTTCGAATGAAACGGCCGGTTGACTTATCAAAAATTACGAGGTCGTCAAATGTTCCAATAACAAGGGTGCGCGGATTCCATTCCACAAGCGCGGTAACGTAGCCCGAAAGTTTTTTTCCAGGCGTCGTATCATGCCACACGCAACGAAAACTGTTTTGCTTTTCATCAAGCAAAAAAAGTCCCATCTTATTTCCTGTCCAAACTTTTCCCTCTGCATCCACAAGCACTTTGTTGTCAAAGTTTTCATCCAGGTTATTTTTTTCGTGGCGAAATGTTTTGCATTTCAGGTTAAAGGGGTTGATGCAGCCCACTCCGCCAATGGTTCCGATCCAGATATTTCCTTTTTTATCTTCTGCAATGCTGATGATGGTATTGTTGGGAATACTCGTCGAATCTCCGGGAACATGTCTCCTGTAAATAAGATTGGTACCATCAAAGCGATAAAGTCCATTCTCCGTACCGATCCAGGTGAGCTTTCGGCCGTCGCGAAACAATGATCGCACCCCACTGATACCTGCTTTGCGTAAAGCTTCGGGCTGGTCGTAATACAGTGAAAACTGTTTGAGCGTAGAGGGTATCTGGGCGTGCAGGGAAGAAAAGAAAAATAGCAGTATGATGATACAATTCCGCACCGGTTAGTTTCTATTGAAGTTAACCAGGATGCAAGAAATCACAAAGTATCAGGGATTGAGGCCTCGTTTTTTTCTTCTGATGGGGCGAAGCGAGCTGCCCGCCATTCCGGCAAATCCTCCCACCAGTGCCCCGATAAAGGAAGCAACCAGGATGAGTAAAAAAGAAGAGCCTAGTTTGAACAGTGCTGCAATTTTATAAGAGAGTATGCTGTTATTTTCTGCATCGAGCCAGAATGCTACCAATGCCCATAAAAGAAAAATGCCAAGGAAGCCCGAAAGAAAATCAAGCCCTGTACGTTGGGGAAGAAGAATTCCGACAAGGAATGCAGCGATGGCCGCACTCCACCAGGGAAGGACAAGACCTGCCAGAAATGCAAGTGCCGCAGTCAGTAAGAGGTTTAGTAAAAATTTCATGGTATTGAATCAGGAATGAGTGAAACTTAATTTGCCAATAATTCTTTTGTCGCCTGCTTCGCTTTCTTTCATCACCCAAAGCGGAAAATATTTTCCGGTGGCCCAGGTATCTACAAAATTGTCATAGAATTTGCTTCCCGGATTTCCACTCTGTCCCCCCGGATAAACACCATAGGCTTCTGTGGGTCTAGACAGTTGAACGATCATGCGCCAGCTGGGACCATGCGTTCGGGTTAAGGCATTGATGGTATTGTTCCATCCACCTACAGGAATTTTTCTTGCAAAGGAAGACACGCTTTCTTTAAGCAAATGAAAAATCATGGGGTCCTTGTGTGCTGCCCATTCAAGTTTTCCCTGCGCCTCTTCTTCCCTCAATGTA